>CAZCEL010000173.1:0-8908 GCA_964497175.1 uncultured Bifidobacteriaceae bacterium | reverse complement strand
GTAAGTGTCCCGATCGCGATACAAGGCGCCAGGCTCCCTGGGATCCGCCTGGCGGGTGTCAGCAACCGCAGCTTTTGCATGCGCAGCTCCCGAAATGGCGGCAGCAAGCGCCGAATACTTCGTCAGTCGCAAATCCTCGGCCACGGCTGGCGCCTGGGTGGCCGCGGCAGGTTGCTGCGCGGTGTCAGGATGAGACGCATGACTTGCCGGAAAAGCGGCGCCAGCGCTCCACCTTCTGCAGGGCCTCCTCGGGGCGCTCGGTGACCACCGCCACCGGCCCCTGGTAGACACAGCCGCCCTCGGCGTCAATCGTCACGATGTCGCCCTCGCTGAGCGTCTGGGAGCCAATCCTGCAGGTGTGACGCGTCTGGTCCAGTGACAGCGCCGTGCACCCGACAAGGCACGGCTTTCCCAGCTGGCGCGCCACAACGGCCGCATGGGACGTCCGTCCCCCAAGCGTCGTGAGGAGGCCGGCGGCGGCTGACAGGCCGGCAATGTCGTCAGTGGCCAGCTCGGTCCGAGCAAGCACAACGGGCCGATCCGGCGCCAGCTGCAGCGCCCGCTGGACGTCGAACACGATCGCGCCGGTCGCCACGCCGAGTCCGGCTGGGATCCCGCGAGCCAGCGGGCGGTCGCCGTCGAAGGGCCGGACGCGCAGCGCCGCCCAGGGTGTTCGCTGGCCCGGCCTGGACTGCAGAAAGAGCTGCCCTTCGTCGACCGAGAACTCGAAGTCCTGCATGTCTTTGAACTCGCCTTCGAGAACCGGCTTGATTGCTGTGAGCTCGAGAAACACTTCCGGTGCCGCAGCGAGTCGCCATCGGTCACCTTGTAGCGGCCTGAGACAACGTCCTCACCCTGGGCGTTGAAAAGGAAGTCGAGATACAGCTCGTCAGCGCCGGTGGCCGGGTTTCGAGTGAATCCGACGCCAGAACCCGAGCGGGCGCCGGTGTTGCCGAACACCATGGCCTGGATGATCACGCCCGTCCCTGTATCGTCGGTGAGGCCGTTGAGGCCGCGGTACTCGACTGCGCGCGGGGCGCTCCACGACCGAAGCACCGCTTCGACGGCGCACGTGATCTGGGCGAGCGGATCCCTGGAGATCGAACGGCCGGTGCGTTGGGCGAGCAGGTCGGCCATCTGGCATGCAAGGTCGCGGAGCGACAACGCGTCGGGCTCCTCCACGGTCCCGGCCTGCGCGGCAGCCAGGTGCCCGGCCGTCAGCCGATCGAACGGCCCGGGATCGAGCCCGTGTACCGTCTCCGCGAGCGACCGCGCCAGGCGCCGGAACGTGTCCCAGCCGTGCCACGGGTTGCCCGTCCGCCGAATCAGCCCGTGCACGCCCGGCTCGGTCAGGCCGACATTGAGCACCGTGTCCAGCATGCCCGGCATCGATACGGGCGGGCTCGAGCGAACCGACACGATGAGCGGCCGGCGGTCGCCGAGCAGCAATCCTGTGGCTTCCTCCAGCCGCCTCATCGACCCGCGAAGCCGTACAGGGAAGTCGTCGGGCAGATCGCCGTGCGCCAGATAGTACCGGCTGAACGACGTGCCCAGGACGAGTGCGGGAGGGACTCGAAGGCCGAGCGCGTCGAGTCGGGCCAGAGTAGCGGCCTTGGTCCCGACCGTCGAAGGGGACAGCCCGGTGTCGGACTGCCTGGCGCCGACGAAGTACGAGTCGCCCATCAGCTGGCCGAACGCCCGCCCAGCACGTAGTCGCGCACGATCACGCCGCACCGGGTCAGCCCGTCTGACGCCTGCTCGAAGTGGTGGGCGATCGCCGACAGAACGTGCAGCGCGCGGAAATCTTCTGCCGTGCGTACCAGCGCCGCCGTGACGGCTCGCTCGGCGCCATCGGAAGCGTGTTCGAGGTCGACCAGGCGGTCCACGGCCACCAGCACCTCCTCCACGTCCGATCGAACCGGCTCGCGTGGCAGGGCCCTGGCGCATTCGAGACACCGGACGTAATCGCGCGATCCGCGGCAGACCAGGTTCGCGAGATCTGTCAGCGGCGACATCCCACCGGAATCGATCCCGCGAGGGACCAGGGTCAAGAGGAACGCGGCTTCCTCGAGCGCATCGGCAATCTCGTCGGCCTCCGACAGGAGCCGGGCGAGCAGGTGCACGCCGCCGCTCTGATCGCGCAGCCGGTACGATCGGCGGACGATCTCGTCGGCCCTGGTCTCCCAGCGTTTGGCGAGCTCGGCAGCGCGGATCGCGTACTCGGCTCCGCGCTCTCCTGTGGCGCCGAGAAGCACGCGCCGGAGGCGCTCGGCAAGCGACGTGACGAGCGCGGCGTGCTCGGCGGCCATCGCCAGCGTGCTCTGCTCGGTCGTCTGCAGGTAGGTGAGCAGCTCGGCCTCGATCTCGTCCTGGATCAGTCTGGGAGAACGGCCCATTCGAAGGCCCTCGGCCGCGATTCGCAGAACACCCATCAGGAACAGCCGCGCCGGCTCGCGGCCCAGAATCTCGTCGAGGCGGGCGCCGTAGCGGAGCTGCGCCCGGGCCGCTCGCTCGAGAGCCGTGTACACGAGCCGTGCGTCGCCTGCCTGCAGGAAGGCGCGATGCCCGACGTTGTTGTCGGCTGCCCATCTGAGAATCGCCGTTGCGTCCGATTTGGGCAGGAACCGGATCAGGCGCTTCCTGGCCCGATTCCAGTCGATGAGAAACACCAGCCGCGAGCCGAGAAAAGGCGAGGTAGCCCTCGATCGGCATCTTCTCGGTGGGAGTGAAGACGCCCACGCTCACCTCGTAGCGCGCGCCGTCTGGCCTGGTGCGCTGCCACGTCGACGATGGCAACCTTGCCGCTCATCGGGCCAGTGCGACGCGCTCGCTCAGAAAAGAGCCTCGCGCGAGGCTGCCTGGCAGGCTCGAGACCGGCGGAGAGGCCGCACGGCGGCCCTGAGACTGCTGAATGGTTTCGAGGTAATCCACCAGGTTCTCGATGCGGATCCGCACCAGTGCCTCGGACTGATCCAGCCCTCTGAAGATCCATCCCCACACCGGCATGTCCGTCGTTCCGTGCGATCCACCGGCACGCGCCCCGCCCTCCCGGATCGTCTGCTCAACACGCTCGCGCGGAAAGCGGCCGCCATTGCGGTGAGCAAGCGTCGTCAGGTCCGGCGGAGGCGTCCGTACGCCTGGCGCCGAGCTCCGGCCTTTTCCGTCCAGACCATGACAGGACGAACAGTAGAACTTGAACAGATCCTCTCCGGCGGTTGACTTGATGATCAGCGGCGGAATCTGCTGTTCGGTCTGAGGCGGTGCCTGTGACTCTCCGTACAGCGACCCACCAATGCGGGCCAGCGCGACGAGCAGCGATACCGTGAGCACTGCGCCCATCGTTTCCCCTCCTCATCCAGCGCCCGGTCAGGCGCCCGTCTCAACTGCGATGCGACAGGATCGATCAGGCACCGGTTCGGCATCTGCGGCTCGCGAACCAGGCGCACGACGTTCCGATGGTGCCGAGCAGCATTCCAGCTCCGAAGGCCGCACCAACGGCCGTCAGCGGCTCGCGTTTGATGCGGTACACGACCTCGTCACGTGCGTTCGATACCTCGCGCTTCGCGTTCTTGACGGCGCGCTCGGCAGCGTGCCTGCCGTCCTCGACCGCATCTGCCGCGATGGATGTCAGCCGACGCGCCTCGTCGCCCAGATGAGTCGCCATACAAATCCTCCTTGGCGCCGGATTTCCGGCAACCGACGCGCCCATTAGGAAGCTTGTGCATCAGTCCTGCCCGGCCGCCGACCCGAGCGCCTCAGCGTGCGTCCAAGTAATTGGGACCGGCCCTTGCGTCTGGGAGCTTGGGGCGACGCGATGACGACGACCAAACCCCAGTGGTGCCGGCGCGCCGCTGGAGGAGTTCAAACGGAGAGGCCGACCGGAGGCGCGAGATAGCCAAGTGACCACCCCACTCAACGCGGACATTGCGGGGCGACTGGATGAGGTGGCCAGCCTGCTCGACGCGCAGGGAGCCGGCGCGTATCGCGTCCGGGCCTACCGCCGCGCGGCAGAGACGCTGCGCCGCCTGGACACGCCCGTCTCGGACGTTCTGGAGGCGCGGGGTGTCGAGGGCCTTCAGGAACTGCCTGGAATCGGCGAGAGCATTGCCCGGGCCATCCGCGATCTGCTCGCCCGGGGCCGGCTGGCGATGCTGGACCGGCTGCGAGGCGAGGGAGACCCGGTCAAGGTGCTGGCCTCGGTTCCGGGTATCGGCCGCGGGCTCGCGGATCGGCTGCACCACGATTTCGGCATCGAAACGCTCGAGGACCTCGAGGCGGCCGCACACGACGGACGGCTGGAACGCCTCGCCGGCATCGGCCCCAAGCGTCTCTCAGGCATTCGGGACTCGCTGGCTCACCGCCTGGCCCGGATCCGGACACGCCGCACATCGCCCGGGACGGCACGGCCGACGCCGGAGGAATTGCTCGACGTTGATCGTGAGTATCGCGAGAAGACCGCGGCGGGGAGCCTGGTTACGATCGCACCACGCCGGTTCAATCCAAATCGGACCGCGTGGCTCCCGATCCTCCACACGGAGCGCCGGGGCCGTCACTATACGGCGCTCTTCTCCAACACGGCCCGGGCACATCGGCTGGGCAAGACCAATGACTGGGTCGTGCTGTATTGGGACCACGGCGGAGACAGCGGGCAGTGCACGATCATCACCGCCGAACGCGGCCCGGAGCGGGGCCGGCGCATCATTCGCGGTGCGTCCGCACCCGAGACGACCGACCTCCGCGTGGCGTGAGGCCTTCGCTTAGCGCGATTTCAAGTTCCGTGTCGCGAAGAGGACCCTCGGAGCAGGCCGCGCTGGCGACAGGTCGGCAAAACGTCCTGGAGGCGCCGAAATCCGCGCGGGGTGACGAAGCGGCTCGATCCCACCGCGGAGCTGGGACCCCGCGCAGCCACCGACAAGCCGCCGAAAAGACGTTTTGCCGGCCTGCGGAGTTGGGTGGTCTTCGCGACACGGAACTCGAAACCGCGCTCTACTGCTGCAGCGTCAGCACCGGACAGGTCGCGCGCCGGATCACCTGGTTTGTCGTCGATCCGAACAACATTCGGTCGATAGCCGATCGGCCGCGCACGCCGATGATGATGAGATCGGCACCACCCTCGGCCGCGTGGCCGAGGATTTCCCGGTAGGGCTTGCCGTGGGTGATCGTGGTCGTCGGGCTACACCAGTCCCGCACGGATGCCGGAACGAGCGCGTCGAGCTGCTTTCTGGCCTCCGCTTCACGGTACAGGTGATACTCGGGCACGTTGAATGCGCGTGTGCTCGGCGGCTCCTCGTCCGACGGCCACTCGAGCACGTGCAGGATCGTCAGCTCGGCGTCCCCCTCCTGTGCCAGTGAGAACGCAAAGTCCAGGGCTCCCTTGGAGGACTCTGAGAAGTCCACCGGGCACAGGATCCGTTTGAACGGCAAGGCCGATGTCGCGCGCGCGCGCGGCGGCACGGTCATCACCGGGCACGGCGCCTTACGCAGCACCTTCTCGGTCACCGACCCGAGGATCAGATGGTCGAACCCGCTGGCGCCGTGTGTGCCCATCACGATCAGGCTGGCGGGGAGCGATCGTGCCGCCTCGACGATGCCTGTCGCCGGCTGACCGACTTCGACTCTCGTCGTGACATTCACGCCGGCCGCGACAGCCTGTTCGAAAAACGCGGCGGTCGTCTGGCGCAGCCGTTCGAGCTCGGTCGGGTCGACCTGCGCCGGCGACTCGTAGGTCACCAGCTCATAGGAGGGAATCGCCATCAGCTCGCGGACGTGCAGGGCCGTGATGGACGCTCCATACCAGCGCGCCAGCACCACCGCGTGATCGACGGCATGACGGGAGGGATCCGAGAAGTCCACGGGACAAAGCAGTCGCGTCAATTCCGGCACGTCTGGACCTCTCCCTTCATGGCGCCGTGGGCACGGCGCGTGTCACCGTTTCGGTCTTCGACAGGTGTCGCGTGAAATGCTCGGCAGCCAGATTCGCCACCTGTTCAAGCGTGCCGGGCTCTTCGAATAGATGAGTGGCCCCGGGAACGACCTGCAACACGACGTCGGCGGTCATGCGTTCCTTCGCAGTACGGTTCAGCGTCAGCACCATCGGGTCGCGGCCACCGACGATGAGCAGCGTCGGCGCTCGGACGCTGGCGAGAGCCGCTTCGGCCAGATCCGGGCGGCCCCCGCGCGACACGACGGCGCCGACCCGCGCTGGCCGTTCAGCAGCCGCCATCAGGGCCGCGCCGGCGCCGGTGCTGGCGCCGAAGAGGCCGAGCAGGAGCGCGGCCGTCTCGCGGCGGCCTGCGAGCCAGTCGATGATCGCCACCAACCGGCCGGCAAGCAGCTCGATGTCGAACCGCAGGTGGGCGGTTCGACTGTCGATGGCCTCCTCGTCGTCGGTCAACAGGTCGATGAGCAGCGTCCCGAGCCCGCGGCTTCTGAGGACGCGGGCGACGTACTGATTGCGAGGGCTGTGGCGGCTGCTGCCGCTGCCATGGGCGAACAGCACGAGCCCCTGCGCGTCGGCGGGCACTTCCAGATCGCCGTTGAGCCAGCAATCACCAGCCTGGACGCGAATTGCAGAGGCCGCCGGCTCAAGTCGTCCCATGAAGCACCTGTCACAGCCCCGACGGATAGGTCTCGGCCACCTCGCCGGATTCCCAGAGCGCGGACCGCTCGAGCGGCTCGACGGCGCGCGTCTCGTCGAAGTGCAGCACGAAATCGAACTGGTCAGCAAGTCGGGCATGGAAGTAGTGACTTCGCCGCTCCGTGTCCGGCTGATAGATGACGCCAATGGCGCGCTCGAGCCGTTCGTGCCTGAGCGCGTCGGCCAGCTCAGGCGAGTCGCGCGGGCACAGCAGGAAGCGCGGAATGCCGACCTCGTGAAACAGGTGTTCGTAGCTGCCGGCGAGGCCGGGCCTCACGTGCTTGCGCTCGGCCGCGCCGTCCCACGCGGACGCGGCCGTCACCGTGCCCGTGTAGGTCGTGAACCCGACGAGCACGGCCGATGAACCGTAGGCTTTCCGCACGAGCTGGCCCACGTTGGTTTCGCCTCCGTCGCCTATCTCGGTAGCCCCGGCGTCGCCGAGATGAGAATTGTGCGCCCAGACGACGAGCCGGGCCTTGCCGCGGTCCAGAAATCGCAGCAGCTCCGCCAGCGTGTCGGTCATGTGGCGATCGCGCAGGTTCCACGATTCGACGTGCCCGGCGAACATGGCACGATAGTACTCCTCGGCGTTCTTCACGAGCCGCGCATTCTGTTCGGCGAAGAAGTAGTCGTCCGGCTGAACGCGTCCATTCCGACTCGCGTAGGCGACACGCTTCCGGTGCAGCTCGACGAGCTGGCCGACAGCTTCCCGCTCGCAGGACGGGCGAACGCCGAGACTTGTGACATAGCCGTAGTGTTCCATCCGCTCGCCGAACTGATCGAAGCAGCCGTAGCGGAGCCGGGCGTCCCTGGCGGCCGGCGGGTCCACCTTGTCCAGGTACGCGAGCACAGCCTGCGTGGAGGCGCGCAGGCTGTACAGGTCAAGGCCATAGAAACCCGCGCGACGATCGACCGGCAGTTTCTCGTTGTGTGCGCGCAACCACCCCACGAAGTCCAGGACGTCGGCGTTGCGCCACATCCAGGTCGGGAACCGGCCGAAATCGCTCAGCGATTCGACTGCGTCCTCCTCGGTGGTGCCGCGAACGTACCGGTTCACCCGATAGGCATCCGGCCAGTCGGCCTCGACCGCCACGCCCGAGAATCCCTTCTCCGTAATGAGGCGCCGCGTGATGTAGCCGCGTTCCCGGTAGAACTCGTGCGTGCCGTGGGTCGCCTCACCAAGCAGCACGAGCCGCGCGTCGCCGATGCCGTCGATGAGCGTGTCGTATTGAGAAGGATCGCCCGCGAGAGGGAGGGCGCCCGCGCGGACGACGTCCAGGGGCTGCTGCTTGGAGGCCGTCCGCGATGGACCCGCCGGCCGCGCCGGAGGCGCTGACGCGAGCAGCGCGGTCACTTCTTCGTCGGTCGTCTGGGTGAACCGGTCGTACCACTGTCCCACCGCGGAAAAGGAGGGTGGGACGAGCGGGCAGACCATGCGATCGGCGAGGCGACCGATCCGCTCGACCGAATCGCGCGCGCCCACAGGAACCGCGACCACGATTCGCGCGGGATTCAGCTTCCGCAAGGCGATGACCGCGGCCTCCATCGTCGATCCGGTGGCCAGTCCGTCGTCGACGAGGATGACCGTCTTGTCGCGAACCGGCAGCTCGGGCCGGCCGCCGCGGAACAGACGGTCCCGGCGGTCGAGCTCCATCCGCTCGCGCACCGCAACCTGCTGGACGACTGATGCGGGAATACCGAGATCTCTGATGAGATCGTTGCTCAAAACCTCCACGCCGCCCGCGGCGATAGCGCCCATCGCAAGCTCGGGGTGCCCGGGCACGCCCAGCTTGCGGACCAGGAAGACGTCGAGCGGCGCCTCGAGAGATCCAGCGACTTCGAAGGCCACCGGCACGCCGCCACGAGGCAGCGCCAACACGACAACGTCGAATCGGTCCTCGAACTCTCGGAGGCGCGCGCCCAGCTGCCGACCGGCGTCGGCACGATCCCGGTATCGCATGGCCCACCTCTTCATGCCGCCGCGTCCGGTGGCGTCAGGTCTGGTCCTCCGATCAGGCGGTCGCTGCCTCTACCAAACGCGGAGAGCAGATGGTTCTCATCGCGCCAACGATCTCCTCGGCCGTCGGCACGCCACGCCTGCTGGGCAGGCGCACGATGTCGTCGATCGACAGGACGCCCTGCAGGCTTCCGACTTTGTCAATGACCGGCAGACGGCGCACGTGGTGTTTCGCCATCGTAGCGAGCACGTTCTTGAGGTTGTCCTCCGGGAAGCAGCTGAAGACCGGACGGGTCATCGCATCTCGGACCGCG
>CAZCEL010000172.1:0-8917 GCA_964497175.1 uncultured Bifidobacteriaceae bacterium | reverse complement strand
GTACTGCGAAGGACTTGCCGGCGCCGGGCGGGCCGAACACTCCGATGGACAGCGGCTTCCTGCCGGCATCGTGCTGTTGATACCGGCGCACGATCTGCAGCAGGGCGCGGACTGCCTCGATCTCGCGTCGGTCCCCGGTGACGAATGCGCCGACGCGCAGGTGGGGAAGGTTGGCCATCGCAATCGGCCCGCGCAGGAGCACGAGGCGCGCCCGGTCGTACGCGGGCCCGTCACGGCGCTGTGACTGCTGCAAGAGGCTCCATCGAGGCGTGCTCCCTGCCGAGCCCGCCGGAAAAACCGCCCGGCTGTACAGATGGGCCGGCGCCTCGATCGCGCTGGCCAGTCTTTTCGCGGGGAAGCCGGCCGGTTGCTCGGTTGCCGGGCCATGGCCCTTTTCGCGGAGATCACGCATGGCCGACAGTCCGGACTCGAGACCAACGACCATGTCCGGCGTGTCGATATCGAGCATAAGCTGCCGCGTGACGGCAGCTCCCAGACATGACAAGAACCCGAACGCGTCCCCTTCCACCGCGTGAGCGTGATCGCCCTCGATGGCTGACGTGTCGTACACGAAGTGTACGCGAGTGCCTGCGGCCAGCCGTTCGCTCCGGCTCGTTGCACGAGCGAGATCGAACCAGAGCGCGGCCTCCGTCTCAAAGGCCACAACCAGGTGTCGACAGGACGTAAGAGGGTGGAAGGCGCCGTCGGGCCGGAGCTCGCGCAGCAGGTCCTCGATCGTCTGCTCCCATGACAGACCAGTACTCAATCGTGCCGGCGATGCTCTGAGGTGGCGAGCCGAGACGATGACGATGAGTTTCTCGGACTCCCGTGAAACAAGGCGTTCCCACAAGGGACCAGCCGCAACGGGTGCGGTCGTCCTGAAGACGATCCACCGTGCGGCCGCGAGCTTCCGGTCGGGCCAGTCATCCGCGGAATCTCTGAAGCCCGTCCCACCGTCCGAGAGAACCATGATCTCCGGACTTGCGGGGAGTGTCCGGGCGTCGATCCAGCTCGTGCCTCGACGCTTGCGCCCCGCTGCGCCGAATCCCATGGCCTCGCTCACACGCCAGAACTGTTTGTCGGGCGCAGCCTTTCTGGGCAACGGCCTCCAGAACGCGTATGCGCGCTCGGCTGTCTGGATCTCCGAGGTTGCGGCGTCCGGATCTGCGGCCGCGGCGGCGTCGAACGGGAGATGCGTTGTCCATTCAGAGGCGAACGCCGGGGAGTGCGACCCCTCGCTCGATGTCAGCATCTCTGCAAGCAGCTGGTGAACCAGCGCGGCGCCACCAAGCTGACGATGGAGCTTGACGCCATCGGCGAGTCGTTCGCCGTAGTGAAGACGGCGCCCCTCGTAGATATGGTGGTCGATGATGAAGTCTCCAGTGACGAGAACGCTCTTGGCGGGCATGGATGTCGTCCCGTGAGGTCGAGTGTGGTGTCGGTCGTGGTGGCGAGCCGGCGCCATTATGACGAGGTCGCCGCTCCCATGCCACATGTCGCCATAGAATGTGTCGGCGCCAGCTTCACTGAAGCCGCGGCCCAGAGATGAGAGCCCTCTCGCTCCCCTACGAATTGCGCCTTGGCATCACCGGGCACCGGCAGCTGGAGGATGAGCCGGCGGTCGCGGGAGGCGTCGCCCGCCTGCTCGACCGGATAGACGGCACCCTGAACCAGCAGGACGTTGCGCCGTTGTCGTGGACCGTCGTATCTGCTCTGGCTCGCGGTGCGGATCGCCTGTTCGCGGAAGCCGTTCTCGACAACAAGCGCGGCCGCCTGGAGGTCATCACGCCGTTTCCCGTGGACGAGTATCGCAAGGACTTCGATGCGGAGACCGATTCCGCACACTTCGAACGGCTGCTCGCGCGGGCTGGGCAGGTCCAGCAGCTGGAGATGGTCCCGGGCGTCGCGGCGCCGGCGGGCGACAGCCAGGTGCCTGCCGATGAGGCGGCGTATCTCACTGCCGGCGAGCGCCTGGTGGACAGTTCGGAAATTCTGGTGGCCATCTGGAATGGCCGTGGCTCCCCTGGCGGTGGGACTGCTGACGTCGTGCAGTACGCGGTGCAGCAGGAACGCGTCGTCATCTGGCTCGATTCCAGCCGCCCCGACGATCCGCCGAAGCTCGTGCGGTCGGTCAGGTACTCGTCAGACGGCTTGCTGGATTCGGCGTGCACGACGGAGTTTCCGCCGACGGCGAACCTGCTGTCGCGGGGCTATCACCAGCAGGCCAGGTACTGCCTGGACGACTCGCTGCCCTCCGAGTTGTACGCGCGCCATGTCGGCCAACGATGCGGCGAGCTCGTGCACATGGCAGAGACGTCAGGTCTTGATTCGGTGGCGCTCGACACGGTGTTGGCCGGCATCGTGCCCCAATTTGTCAGGGCGGACCAGCTGGCCCGGCACTACCAGCGCCGGCACGGGTGGTCTGTCGGCGGCGTGCTCTACGTCGCTGCGGCTGCGGTGACCGTTGCGGTGGGTCAGGTCCTGTTCTTTCCGGATCGTCTCTGGCTCATTCTGTTCGAAGTGCTCGCGATGCTGCTTGTCCTCGGATTGTGGTGGTTCGGGCGGCGCGAAGCGTGGCACGAGAAGTGGCTCCACGACCGCTATCTGGCCGAGCGACTGCGAACGACGACGTTCACGGCGCTGGTCGGCGCGATATCGGGCCAGGCGAACGACGGCGATCCACTGCCATTCTACCGGGGCCCGCAACACTGGCTGGCCCGGTGTGTCGACACGCTGGCGCGATCGGCGACTGCTGTTCCCGAGCAGGTTCCCTTCGAGGCCGTGCGTCGATTCGTCGCCATGGCCTGGCTGCGCGATCAAGAGCGCTTTCACTCAGACACCGCGCGCCGGGCCGGGCGCCGGGCGGCACGACGTCATGCGCTTGGGTTCGGCCTGTTCGGCGCCACTCTCTTGATGGCGTCGTTGCATTTCATGGGCATCGGGCATGAATCAGGGAGTGGGCGACCAACCGAGGTTCGACTCGACCTCTGGATTACGTTCCTCGCGCTGGTGCTCCCGGTCTGGGCGGGAACCATCCATGCGATGACGTCGCAGCTCGAGCTGGAGCGCATTGCGGAACGGTCCAGGCGGATGGGGCGCGCGCTCGGTCGCATGGCACGACAGGCGGGATGTGCGCGAACTCCCGGCGAGTTGAGGCGGATATGCACGGACGCGGCGACGCTGATGACCGTTGAGAACCGCGAGTGGTGGGTGCTGCTCAGCTTTCACGAGCTGCGGCTTCACGTCTGAGAAGTGCCCATCGATCGGAAACAGGCGCGCAGCTCGCGTACGAACGTGTCCGGCTGCTCGAACGCGGCGAAGTGCCCGCCGGAGGCGAGCTCATTCCAGTAGACGAGCTTGCGGAAGCGCCGTTCCGCCCAGCGTCGGGACGTGCGAAAGATCTCTTTCGGGAACACGCTGATGCCCGCCGCGACATCAACGGGATCGCGGCCGACCTTGTTGAAGCTCTCCCAGTAGAGCCGCGCCGACGACGCGGCGGAATTGGTCAGCCAGTAGAGCATGACGTTGTCGAGGAGCTCGTCGCGTGTCAGCACGTGTTCGGGATGTCCGCTGCAGTCCATCCACGACCAGAACTTCTCGACAATCCACGCCAGCTGACCGGCAGGTGAATCGGCCAGCCCGTAGCCGAGCGTCTGCGGGCGCGTGCTCTGCTGCTTCGAGTAGCCCGAGTCCCAATCCTGATAGTGCTGCATGCCCGCGAGCGCGCCCTTCTCGAGATCGCTGAGGGTGGTCATGGTGTCGGGGTCGGGGGCGACGAGAGGCATGTTGAGGTGGATGCCCAGACACGTGTCAGCGTGGCGAAGAGCGATCTGCGTGGTGATGACGGCGCCCCAGTCGCCCCCCTGGGCGAAGTAGCGCCGGTAGCCAAGGCGCAGCATCAGCGCGTTCCAGCCGTCGCTGATCCGGTCAGCGTTCCAGCCGGCGCGCGCGGGCTTGTCGGAGAAGCCGTACCCGGGCAGCGTGGGGCAGACGAGGTGGAAGGCGTCGGCGGCGTGGCCGCCGTGAGCGGTGGGGTCGGTCAGCGGCGCGATCACCTTGTGAAACTCCGCGACCGAGCCGGGCCACCCGTGCGTGATCACCAGGGGCCTGGCGTTCGGATGCGGAGATCGGACGTGGATGAAGTGGATGCCGAGGCCGTCCAGCGTTGTCCTGAATTGCGCAAAGCGATTGAGCCGTGCTTCCCTCTCGCGCCAGTCGTACACATCCGTCCAGTAGCGGCAGAGATCCTGCACGTAGGTGAGCGGTATGCCCTGAGACCAGTCGTCCACGGTCTCGCGCTCCGGCCAACGCGTGGCCTCGAGGCGGCGCTTCAGGTCGGCGAGCGCGGCGTCGCTGATGGCAATCGTGAAGGGCTCTATGGACTGCGACACGGTCTCACCTCCAGTCGGTCTCGCCGACCGCCGCCTGAGATCCGCCCTGCCTGCGCGGGGCGAGAGAGTCAGCACAGGATAGTAGACCGGAGAGCAAGCCAGACAAGGGTGGCTGCCGCGTCGCCGCGGCGATCCGTGCCGGCCGCGTCGGTTGCGTGTATCATCCGCGCGGAGGACTTGTCATGGCGAGCTTGGGCCGCGTGCCCTCGTGGGTGGTCGTCGTCGCTGCCGCCCTGTTCTGGGCAGGCATGGCCCGCCAGCTCCGCGGCGACGAGGCGTTCACGGGGAGGCTCTCGACGGTTCCGGTGGACCCCATCACGGCGCGGACGACCGCGGGCTCCGGCACGCTGACGGCCGTGCTCGCCGGCCACACGGTGACCATCACCGGGAAGTTCGACGGCCTCAATTCGCCGGCGACCCTCGCCCACGTGCACCGGGCGCGGCGAGGCTTGCGCGGACCGAACGTGTTCGATCTGACTGTGACGAAGGCGACGAGCGGCACGGTGGAAGGCACGCTCACACTGACCGACCTGCAGGTTGAAGCCCTGAAGAACGGCTGGTACTACGTGCAGATCCACACCGAGATCAACCCGGAGGGCCATCTTCGCGGCTGGCTGTTGAAGTAGGAGTTCGACATGAAACGCTCACGCTCGTATCGACTGCTCGCCTGTGCCGCGGCGATGACGCTCGGAGCTGTCGGCGCGGCCCAGCAGCCCTCGCCCGGCGGGTCGTACACGGCGGCGCAGGCCGCCGAGGGCAAGACGACGTATGACCAGCGCTGCGCAGACTGCCATCTTCAGGACCTGAGCGGATCGGTCGGCCCGGCGCTTGCCGGTCCGAGTTTCACGAACGCGTGGGGCCGCAGGACCGCCCGCGACCTGTTCGAGCTGGTCAGGACAACGATGCCGCAGGGTGCGGAGGGCGCGCTCAGCGAGGCGGAGTACGTCAACCTCGTCGCCTACATCCTGCGGGTCAACGGACACGCGGCAGGGGCTCGGGCGCTGGGCGCCGATTCGACGTTGGTGATCGGCGCAGGTTCCGGCGTTGCATCTCCGAGCGCTGCCTCGCCCGCGCAGGATGCTGGCGTCCCGCCCCCGCCGCCGCTGCCCCCTCCCGCGCTCATCAACAGACCCGTTGCGCGCTTCACGCCGGTCACCGACGAGATGTTGCAGAACCCGCCTCCGGGCGAGTGGCTGGCATGGCGCCGGACGCTCGATGGCCAGGGCTACAGCCCACTGAATCAGATCACACGCGACAACGTGCACACGCTGCGACTCGCGTGGGAGTGGGCGATGACCGATGGGGCGAGTCAGACAACGCCGCTCGTTCACGACGGCGTCATGTATCTCGCGAATCCCGACAACCTCATCCACGCGCTCGACGCGCGGACGGGCGACATCATCTGGGAGTACGCTCGCCGCTTCCCCCAGGACGCGCCTCGCCGCCGCCAGACTCGAACTCTGGCGATGTACAAGGACAAGATCTTCGTGGCCACATCGGACGCGGCGATCGTTGCGCTCGACGCGCGCACCGGAAGGCTGGTCTGGGAAGCTCAAAAAGCCGACTACAAGAAGGGATTCAGCCAGCTCGGCGGCCTGATGATCGCGGGGGGCGTCGTCGTCAGCGGAATTGGCGGCTGCACGCGCTTCAAGAAGGAGGGCTGCTTCATCACCGGCCACGACCCGGATACCGGCAAGGAACTGTGGCGCACCTCGACGATTGCGCTTCCCGGCGATCCCAACAACGCCACGTGGGGGAAGATCGCGCCCGAGTTCCGCGGCGGCGGCGACACGTGGATCCCGGGCAGCTACGATCCACAGTTGAACCTCTTCTACATCGGCACCGCCCAGGCAAAGCCGTGGGTGCCGGCCAGCCGCGGCATGACCGCGTTCGACGCGGCGCTCTACACGACGTCGACGCTGGCGCTCAATCCCAGGACGGGCAGGATCGTCTGGCACTACCAGCACGTGCCCGCCGAGGCCCTGGATCTGGATGTGGTCTTCGAGCGCGTGCTCGTCGACGCGGACGGTCAGAAGCTGCTGTTTACCATCGGCAAGGACGGCATCCTGTGGAAGCTGGACAGGCAGACCGGCAGGTTTCTGGGACTCAAGGAGACGGTCTTTCAAAACGTCTTCGACTCGATCGATCCGAAGACCGGCCGGCTGACCTACCGGGCGGATATTCTCGAAGCCAAGATCGGCGATTGGATCGCCGCATGCCCGAGCTGGCTAGGCGGGCACAACTGGCACTCGAGCGCGTACAGCCCCGAGACGCACGGGCTCATCATCCCGCTGGCCCAGAGCTGTTTCGAGCTCGCCGGCCGCAAGATCGAGTTCGTCGAAGGCGGCGGCGCGGTGGGCGGGGATGCGCGGAATTTCGAGATGCCGGGAAGCAATGGCAACCTCGGACGACTCGCGTCGTTTGACGTGCGGACGATGAAGGAGCTGTGGAGCCATGAGCAGCGCGCGACGTTCATGACGGCTGTGCTGACCACGGCGGGCGGCCTTGCCTTGGTCGGCGATGTGGATCGCTATTTCAAGGCGTTCGATGTCCAGACGGGCAAGGTGCTGTGGCAGACGCGGCTCGGCACGTCGGTGCAGGGTTTCCCGATCACTTACAGTGTCGCCGGAAAACAGTACATCGCCGTTCCGACAGGAACCGGTGGGTTCCGACAGGTTCAGCGAACGCTGTCCCCGGAGATCTACGTGCCGAACGCTGGCAACGCGATACACGTTTTCGAACTACCCGATCGCCGCTGACCCATGCTCATCTCAGGACGCGACTACCGGGACTCTCTGAGGCGATACTGTCCCAGGGTCTACGTAAACGGCGACCAGATCCAGTCGGTGGTCGACGAACCGCGGCTCGCACCCGGCGTCAACGCCATTGCGCTCACCTACGACTACGCGCTTCGCGAAGAGTCGGCCCCGCTCATGAGGGCCGGCGATGTGAACCGGATGATCGCGGTTCCACGGTCGAGCCAGGATCTGCTGAACAAGCTAGAGGCGATCCGCCTCGTCTGCCAGCAGACGGGTTGCGCGCAGCGATATCTCGTGGGCGACGCGTTTGCCGGCATACGTTCTGCGACCCAGCAGATGGACGCCGAGTGTGGCACCGACTACGGTGCACGCCTCGGCGCTTATGTGGAGCAGGCATGGGCCGAGGACCTGGCGATTGGCATCGCCATGACCGACGGCAAAGGCGATCGCAGCGAACGTCCCCACGCGCAGGACAACCCCGACGCGTACGTGCGCATGGTGAGCCGTCGCACAGACGGCATCGTGCTGCGCGGCGTGAAGGCCATCGTTACCGGGGCGCCGTACATGCACGAACTGCTCGTCCTGCCGTGCCGCAACATGACGGAGGCGGATCGCGACTGCGCGGTATGCTGCGCGGTGCCCATCGACGCACCGGGTCTGACCATCGTCTCGCGGCCGGCGGGGCGGCCGGGCGAGCCGGCCGCTCTCTTCAGCGGCCGATACGGGCAATCCACCTCTGTCGTCGTGTTCGAAGATGTGTTCGTGCCATGGGAGCGGGTGTTTCTGGCGGGCGAGTGGCAGCACTCGGCCGCGTTCACCTACAACTACGCGACGCATCATCGGCACAGTTGTATCGCCGCGCGCGCCGGTTTCGGCGATCTGCTCATCGGCGCGGGTGCGCTGATGACCGAGGCGAATGGCATCGACCTCGACCGCGCCGGCAACCTGCAGGAGTGCATGGTCGAGCTGATCAAGATCGTCGAGGGATTCTTCGCATGCGGCGTCGCGGCGTCCGCCTATTGCGAGGTCGATTCGGCAGGCGTCGCCGTGCCCGATCCGGTATTTGCGAACGTGGGGAAGCTCCTGCTTGCGACCCAGATCTACGACATGCACCGGCTCGCGCACCATGTATCGGGTGGACTGATCGTGGCGCTGCCCGGTCCCGACGAAGACCACAATCCCGCCACGCAGGCGAAGCTGTCGGAGCTTCTCGCCGGACGCGCGGACATTCCCTACGACAGGCGGATCGAAGTCGCGCGGTTCATCGAGGACCTCACGGCGTCGAATCAGGGCGGGTGGTATTCGGTGATTTCCCTGCACGGCGGGGGATCGCCGGAAGCGATGAAGATGGAAATCTGGCGCAAGTACCCGCTTGGCAACAAGGTCGAGCTCGTGGAGCGGCTGCTCGAGCGGGGCGTCGTCTCGGGCGGCTCTCGTCCCATTACGCGCAACCGGCAGCCGGGCCGATGTTGTGCGGAGGGGTGCATGGCGCCGCTGCCCGAGGCCGCCCCTCTGACGTTGAAGAAGTAGAGGGAGCCGTATAATCAGGGCGTCGCGCGTCCGGGAACCTCGCCAGGGCTCCCGTCCTGGCGTGTACAGGAGGTGGCAGATGCGCCGTCGAATTCGAGGCCCGCTGGCCGCGTTGGCGTCATCGCTCGCGATTGCATCACTCGCGTCCCCAGACATTGCCGGCCAGACCCCGTCAGCGGCTGCCAAGACGACGTGGACGGCGACACGCACGCCCTGGGGCGAGCCGGACCTGCAGGC
>CAZCEL010000171.1:0-8943 GCA_964497175.1 uncultured Bifidobacteriaceae bacterium | reverse complement strand
CGCGGACCTGTGCCTCCACGAGTCGGTCGGGCACCGCCTGCGGCGGCTGGGCTTGTCCCTGAAGCCGCGGTGCTCCCAACCCCATCGACAGTCCGGCCGCCGCTGTACCTGAAACCCGGATGGCATCCCGACGGGAGATTCGCATGACGCCTCCTCAAGAATCCTGAGGGCTCTCGCGCCCCGTAGTGGCGCACTCGATGAGTGCCGACGCCTCGTGCAAGCGGCATGCCCTTGCGAGCTGCCGACGTCTGGAAGCATCCGGCGTCGGTCCGTGTCACGCGACCAAGTACGAGAGCCGGAAACCACAGGTGATCGGCTGGACGGATCCGAGAAGCAGGCCGGGGGGAGGAACTCGTTTCGGGAAATTTTCGAAGGTTGTGGGGAAATTCCCGCTGGCTGGTGCGGGCACAGCTCGATGGATCAGCGAACGGCGACGCTGGCTACTCTCTCAGTCGGGCGAGAACTGGCCAGCGCGGCCCTGAAACACCCAGACGGTTTCGGCGGCCACCGTTCGCGCGAAGCGGCCGTCCTCCCGCTGCAGGCGATCCCACTCCTCTCGGGAGTAGATCAGCAGGTCGGCCGCGACGGGCAGGCCTCGTAGATCCCACGACCGGGAGCGCTCGTGCCACGGCGCGGAGGTGTCCGAGACAACCGCAATCAGGTCGAGGTCGCTCCCTACGCCCCAGTCGCCGCGTGCATACGACCCGAAGTAACCGAGCCGCTGGATCTCCGGGTGGGCCTCAACGGTTCGCACCGCCCAGGCCCGCACGGCCCGATCCACGTCACCTCGTGTCGGCCAGACGAGGACGGACGAACTCAAGGATCTCACCGGCATACGCAATCGCCTGAGTGCTCTGAAGCGTCCCGTAATGCTCGAACGGCGCACCTTCGGGATGCCCGTTCGCGTATCGGGTCGGTACATAGAAGTTGTCGAGCACCTTGCCCTTGTCGACCAGATCTGCTGTGGGAATCGGCAGCTCTGCGATGATCTGGGCGACCGTGTGACCCCAGGCTTCCTGACTCAGGGAAAGGTGCAGCGCCTTGGCGGCCTTGTCGGCCGCCTGCTGCGCCGCAAAGCACGCCCATTCGTGCCGCTCGTCCCGCTGCGACGCGCGCGCCTGCTCGAGATCCCGCTCTGCCTGGCTGAACCAGTCCCGCGCCCGACTCCCCACTTCGCCCCCCTCGTCCCCGTGGACGATGGCATCGCCCGGCCGCACATGTCAACGTCTCGGTCACCGGGCGCGTCGGCCCAGATCCCCGCGCGATGACTTCCGTCGCAGCTCACACCCGGACTGCGGGCATTGGCGCCGAGCGTCTCCGGCGATGAACCTGGGCGCTACGTCTCCCCATCCGTTCGAGCGGTCATCGCTGTTCGACACGTGTGAGGATCACTCGATCGCTCGCGACTCACCGCCGCGCAGTCTGCATCAGCGCCAGGTGCACGCGCGCGACCATGTGCATATAGCCGCCCGCCTCGGCAAACCGTTCATCGGCCGCAGCCGCGATGTGCTCGCGGGCGCGCGCGCCGTCCCCGACGGCCTCCGCGTGCAGGCCGACGTACAGGTGAGCGTAGAACCTGGCCTGGATTCCACGTCCGGCCGCGGCCAGCACCAGGTCCGGCCGGAGGCCGCCCTGGAACATCTGGTAGATCTCGCGCATCGGCACGCGGGCGTCCGAGCCGACCGGCAGCAGGGCCTTGAGCGCTGCAGCCGGGGACTCCGCCCGCGCGACACAGAGAAAATGCCAGGCTGCGTTCTCGACGTCAGCCGGGTTCACGAGGCGATGCGATTCGAACTGTGCCCGACAGTCAGCGTAGCGGCCTGCGTAGTAGAGCGCGATGCCGCGCTGCCAGAGCTGCGGTGCGTAGCCGGGTGCACTGCGCGCCAGCTCGTCGAAGTCCACGAGCGACTCGGTCACGCGGCCCGCCGCGAAGCTGGTCACGGCGCGCTCCAGCAGATCGAACTGGCGCCTGGACAGGGACTGGGCGCTCGTCACGACGACGAGCCACGTGACCATGACCGCCGGCACCAGCCGTCGTGCGCGCGAGGTCGTTCGCACAGCAGTCACACAGTCGTTGTCAGCGCCCTGGCCGCCCATGCTACCTCAAAGCGGTGATATCGTTCCGCGGGCACAACCCGACACCATGACACTACACCTTCAAGACGCGCGTGCGCAGGTCACCGACATCCGCAGCATTCGACCGGTGATCCTTGCGAGCTTCATCGGCACGACCATCGAGTGGTACGACTTCTTTCTCTATGGCACGGCGGCCGCGCTGGTCTTCAGCCGGTTGTTCTTTCCCAACTTCGATCCGCTCGTCGGCACGCTCTCGTCCTTCGGCACCTTCGCCGTCGGCTTCCTCGCGCGCCCGCTCGGCGGTGTCGTGTTCGGCCACTACGGCGATCGTGTAGGCCGGAAGGCGATGCTGATCTATTCGCTGGTCATCATGGGCGTGGCCACCTTCTTCATCGGCCTGCTGCCGACCTATGCGACCGCCGGCATCTGGGCCCCCATCCTGCTCGTTGTCCTGCGTCTGGCCCAGGGTATCGGCGTTGGCGGCGAATGGGGCGGCGCCGTGCTGATGGCCGTCGAGCACTCGCCGGGCCACCAACGCGGGCTGTCGGGAAGCTGGCCCCAGATGGGCGTGCCCGCCGGCCTGTTTCTGTCGACTGTGGTCTTCGGACTCTTCAGCACCGCGCTCACCGATGATCAGTTTCTGGCCTGGGGCTGGCGCGTGCCGTTCCTGCTGAGCGTGATCCTCATCGGCGTGGGCCTCTTCATCCGACTGAAGATCCTCGAGACACCGGCTTTCACCAGGCTTCAGGAAGACGGACGGAGAGAATCGCGGCCGCTCGTCGCGGTCATGCAGCGGTATCGACGCAGCATGCTGCTCGCGATGGGCATGCGGGTCGCCGAGAACGGGCTCTTCTATGTGTACACGGTGTTCGTCCTGAACTACGGCCCGGCCGAGCTCGGTCTGTCGCGCGGCACGATGCTCTGGGGGGTGACGCTCGCAGCGCTGGCAGGGCTGGTGGCCATCCCCGCGTACGGAGCGCTGTCGGATCGAGTGGGCCGCCGGCCCGTGTACCTGTTCGGGGCCGCCTTCTCGCTCCTCTACGCGGTTCCCTTCTTTCTGCTGCTCGGGACGCGTTCCCCAGTCGTCATCTGGCTGGCCATCGTCATCGGCGTGGCCGTGGGCCACAATGCGATGTACGGCCCGCAGGCGGCGTACTTCTCGGAGCTGTTTGGATCCAGTGTGCGCTACAGCGGTGCGTCGGTCAGCTATCAGCTCGCGTCAGTCGTGTCGGGCGGGCTCGCACCTTTTATCGCGACGGCGCTGCTCGCCTCGGGCGGCAGCCCCGCTGTCGCGGCCTACATGATGGTGCTGGCCGGGATTACGCTGGGCGCCACGTATCTGGCAGCAGAGACCTACCAATCCGACGTGCACACCTGATTCGTTGGGCTCTGGAATCCACCCTCAGGCGCTCGCCAGGCCTCGCCAGACCCCAGCCAAAGACCCTTCAAAAGAACCCTCTTGACCGACCGTCCAGGTCGGATATAGCATTGGGCAATTCTGAGATTGAGTCTCAGTTTCGACATCGGAGAGGTTTCACGCTGATGCGCTTGCTCACGCGACCTGCCGTGCTGCTCATCGCCACCCTGATCCCGCTGACGGCGATGCCGGCCGAGGGGCAGGACTCGAGCTCAGATACCAGGACCGACGAACTCGTGGCAACCGAGGGTCATGGGGACCAGGCTCCTCAGATCGACCTCGATGAGCTGCGGCGACGGGTCGAGATCCTCGCTGAGGAAGTCGAGAAGCTGCGAAGCGCGGACGCGACACGCGCCGAGATCAGCGAAGCCCGGAGGCGGGCGCTCGGTCTGGCGCCTTCGGCCGCGGCCACCTACGCCCGGACGGCCGAAGGCGTATCGCTTGCCGGGTACGGCGAAATGCTCCTCGAGAACTACGCCTCGGCCAACGAGGCCGGTGCAGGAAACGCACCGACGACGCGCCTCGATTTTCTGAGAGCCATCCTGTATGCGGGGTACCGGTTCAACGATCGGTTCCTCTTCAACTCCGAGATTGAGATCGAGCACGCTGGAGAGGTCTTCGTCGAGTTCGCCTACCTCGACTATCTCGTCAACGACAACCTTACTTTGCGCGGCGGGCTGCTCCTGCTGCCGCTCGGCCTGGTCAACGAGTTTCACGAGCCGAACGTGTTCATCGGAAGCCGCCGGCCCGAGACCGAGCAGCGGATCCTGCCGTCGACGTGGCGTGAGAACGGGGCTGGCGTTCTTGGATCGTTCGGGCGCCTCAATGTGCGCGCGTACCTGGTGAACGGTTTGAACGCGTCGGGTTTCACCTCGGCTGGACTTCGCGGCGGACGGCAGCGGGGGATTCAGGCACGGGCGGCGAACTTGGCCGTCGCCGCGCGTGTCGATGCCACGCCGGTTCCCGGCATCTTCGCGGGCGTCTCGCTCTACAAGGGCGGCTCCGGCCAGGATGCGGTGGTCGTGAGCGGCGAACGTCTGGACATCGGAACCACGGTCGGAGAGGCGCACGTGCAAGCGCAGCTCCGCGGGTTCGACATCCGCGGCCTGTACGCACGTGCGTCGATAGACGACGCCGGACCGCTCAGCACGGCGCTCAAGCTGGCGAGCAGCGCACCGGTAGCCGAGCAGATGGAGGGCGGTTACCTGCAGTTCGGCTACAACCTGCTGGCCACGTCCCTGAGCACGCTGTCCCTGATGCCATACGTCCGGTTGGAACACGTCGACACCCAGCGTCGAATTCCCTCTGGATTCACGCGCGACCTGACGCGGGACGGCACCTTCAAGACGCTAGGCGCCGAGCTGAAGCCGATCCCGAACATCGTTCTGAAGGCGGAGTACCAGTGGGTGACGAACGAGGCCGCCACGGGGCGCAATCAATTCAACCTCAATCTCGGGTACTCGTTCTGATGTCCGGCTCCTTGCCCCGTCGTTCTGCCGCTCCGCCGTTCCACTCTTCTGCCTTTCTGCCCTTCTGCCTTCCTGCCTTCTCGCGTTGCCTTTCTGCCTTCCTGCCTTCCCTTTCTGCCTTCCTGCCTTTCTGCCTTGCCTTTCTTCCGGTCTCCCTGCTGGCGGCTGACAACCTGACGCGTGAAGAAGCGCTGGCGCTCGCGTTTCCGGGCGCGGCCATCCGTGCCGAGCGCGTGTATCTGACGTCCGATCAGCGCCGGCGCGCGTCGGATCTGGCCGGTGAGGCGATTCAGACGTCGCTGGTCGGCCGGTACATCGCGACCCTGGGCGTGGAGACGGCCGGCCGCGCTTATGTGGACACCAACGTCGTGCGGACCAAGAAGGAAACCCTTCTCATCTCGCTCGATCCTCGAGGTCTTGTCCGTCGGATCGATGTCACGGCGTTTCTGGAGCCCTCCGAGTATCGCCCTCCCGCGCTGTGGCTGGGACAGTACGCAGGGCGGCCTTTCGACGAAGGGCTCCGACTGAACCGGACCATTCGCCCGATCGCCGGAGCGACGCTGACGGCCCGGGCCGTCAACAGCGCCGTGCGCCGGATCCTCGCCATTGACGCGGTGCTTCAGAGTGGGGGAACGCAATGAAGACGTGGGAGCGCTGGACCTTCAACCTGCTCGCGCTGGCGGTGACCTTGAGCGGCCTCGTGTTCTTCTGGGCGAAATACCTCCTCGTCAATGATGATCCGTTCGCGCTCGTCAACCACGGTTGGCAAGGTGCCGCCCAGGCAGTCCACGTGATCGCCTCCCCCGGCTTAATGCTGATGTTCGGCATGCTGCTGAACTCGCACATCATGAAGAAGCTGGGTGCCCGCCAGGTACAGAACCGGGCGTCTGGCAATCTTGCGCTCGCCGCCTTTCTGACGATGACGGCGACCGGGTATCTGCTGCAGGTGGTGACGAGCGAGAGCGTCCTGGCTTCCCTTGCGGTTGCGCACATCGGCAGCGGGGTTGGCTTCGCGATCCTTTACGGCGTTCACCTCGTCGTCAGCGTCCGGCTGGCGCGCGTGCAGGCCGCACGCAGGCTGGAGAGCGAGGCGGCCTGAACGGGCGGATCCGACAGCGGGGGGTCCTACGATAAGTCAGATGGAATCGCGGCGCGTGGAGCGGTCGGTGGTGCGTCGCATTGCATTGGTGCTGGTGGTCGTCGCGGCTTCCGCAGCTGTGATGGGCGCCGCCCTGGGGTGGGCCTCGGCCGCGGTCTTCGCGTCCGGGTCGCTCAGCCGCGTCGAGCGCACCGCGTACCTGATGGACACTCGGGTGCAGCTCGTCGTGTGGGCGCCCACGCGCGATGAAGGTCACGCTCGCCTCGAGGTGGCGCTCGAGGCGCTGGAACAAACCGAGCGCGAACTGAGCACCTGGCGCGACGACAGCCTGATCACGGCGTTGAACGAGGCACCGCTTGGCGTGCCGTGGTCGCTCCAGCCGTCGCTGTGCGCGCTGTTCGGCGTGCTCGACAGGTGGCACGCGATCTCCCGAGGGGCGTTCGACCCTGCGATCGGTCCGCTGCTCGCCGCTTGGGACATTCACGGCAAGGGCAGAGTCCCGGCGGGCGACGATCTGGTCCGTGCGCTCGAGGCGAGCGGTTTCGAGCGCCTGGCGTTCGACGCGGTGCAGTGCACGGTGACGCCGCGCGCGCGCGCCGGGATCGATGTGGGCGCGTTCGGCAAGGGCGAGGCAATCGATCGCGCCGCGCGCGTGCTGGGCGACCCACCCTGGATGATCGATCTCGGCGGCCAGATCGGTATGGGCGCCGGCCCTCCCGGTCAGCAGGGGTGGACGGCGTCGATTGCCCACCCGCAGGACCGCGCGCGCCCCGCCCTTCAGGTGCGAGTCGTGTCCGGGTCGTTGTCGACCAGCGGAGGGTCCGAGCGCGACCTGGAGGTGAGCGGCGGCAGGGTCGGCCATATCCTCGATCCGCGCACGGGACGGCCGGCGGCCTACCGCGGCTCGGTGACCGTCTGGCATCGAAGCGCGCTCGTCGCCGATATCCTGTCGACCGCGTTGTACGTGATGGGGCCGGCCGAAGGTCTGCCGTGGGCCGCGGATCGAGGGATCGCCGTCTGCTACCTGCCGGTTGACCCGCACGGGCACGTCGAGGCCCGAATGTCCGCGGCGTTCCGGCGGATTGTTGTCTCCCCCGAAGCTCGCTCCTCTTCAGGCAGTTCTTGACGCCCCGCGGTGCGAGCCGCCCTGGCGCTGCGCCAGAAATCGACCAGTCCAGCCCGGTCCTCGGTATAATTGCGCGATCCCCGGTCCCCTGGATCAGACAAGACGGAGGCTTCACCATGCGTCGTCGATCCCTCACCTCGCTCGCTCGACTCGGACTCTCGCTGGCGGCTGCTTCGCTGATCCTCGTGCCGCTTGCCGCGCAGGCGCCTCAATCGGGACGCAGGGCGGCCCAGGCTGGCACGTGGAAGGCGCCTCGCACGGCCGACGGACAGCCCGACCTGCAAGGAGTGTGGGCGAACAACAGCGCGACACCCCTCGAGCGCCCGAAAGAGCTGGAAGGCCGGGAGAGGCTGACGCCCCAGGAGATGGCCCGTCTGAAGGCCCGGGCGGGTGCGCTCTTCAACGGCGCGGGCGATGCGGCGTTTGGCGACGAGATTTTCGTCGCGGCGCTCTCGGATCGCGAGAAGTACGTGGCCGACTCGTTCGACAAGGACACCGGCAACTACAACTCGTTCTGGCTCGTCGACAGGGACTTCGACAACCGGACGTCGCTCATCATCGATCCGCCCGATGGCCGCGTTCCCCCGATGCTGCCGCAGGCCGAGGCCAAGCTTCAGCAGTTCCTGGTCCTCGGGCCCGGAAAGGCGGATTCCCACGAAGACCGGCCATACTCCGAGCGGTGCATCACGTTCGGGTTCCCAGATCTGCTGGCCGGCTACAACAGCTACTACCAGATCGCGCAGTCGAAGGATCACGTGGCGATCTACACCGAGCGAATCCACGACACGCGCGTCATCCCGCTCGACGGTCGTCCGCACGTGGCGCAGAGCGTCCGGCTCTGGAACGGAGACTCGCGCGGGCGGTGGGAGGGCGACACGCTCGTCGTCGACACGACGAATTTCTCGAGCAAGACCAACTTCAGGGGGTCTTCGGAGAACTTCCACATGGTCGAGCGCTTCACCCGTGTCACGCCAGACACGGTGGCCTACGAGGTCACCGTGACCGACCCAACGACGTGGACGAAGCCCTGGACGTTTATGATTCCTCTGAAGAAATCGTCGGACAAGATCTACGAGTACGCGTGTCACGAGGGGAACACCGGCATGTTCGGCGTGCTCAACGGTGCCCGCGTCCTTGAGAAGGCGGCGAAGCCGAGCGGTCAGTAGTCGAGCGGTCGGTCGTCGCGCGGTCCGTCGATAAATCGCGCGCGTTCACAATCGTAGCGGCCTCCAGAAGGAGACGCACATGACGCGTCCAGCAGCGGTCGGCTTGGGGATTGTTGTTCTGGGAGCGCTGGCGGTTGCTCCCACGTCGGCGCAGTCGGCCAAGGGCGCTCCTACCTACAACAAGGATGTCGCGCCGATCCTGCACAGGAGCTGTGCAGGATGCCACCGGCCCAGTCAGGTGGCGCCAATGTCACTGCTCACATACCAGGACGCGCGCCCGTGGGCCAGGGCCATCAAGGCGAAGGTCCGCGATCGCGGGATGCCGCCCTGGTTCGCGGATCCGCAGTACGGGAAGTTCGCGAACGATCGCAGCCTGACGCCTGCGGAAATCGATGTGCTGGCCCGGTGGGCCGACGCCGGAGCGCCCCAAGGTTCAGGTCCTGCGCCCGCACCGCCGCGGTTTTCGGAGGCAGGCTGGAGCCATCCGTCCGGAAGGCCGCCGGATCTCGTCATCGAGCTTCCGATCGACTGGAAGATCCAGGCCGACGGGGAGCTCCGGGTAGAGACCGGCAACGGAACCAACGCGACCA
>CAZCEL010000170.1:0-8971 GCA_964497175.1 uncultured Bifidobacteriaceae bacterium | reverse complement strand
CACGCGGTATGATAATCGCTGATGACTCGGCTGCTCGCCCTGGCGGCGCTCGCGTGGGCGGTCCAGTTGGCCGGCTGCCGGCAGCCCCCTGCGGATCCGCTCGAGCTGACAGGCAATCTCCTCACCGTCCACAATCGGACGTCTGATGAATGGAGAGACGTCGAGATCTGGTTGAACCAGCACTTCCGCGTGACCGTGCCGGCAATCGCCGCGGGCTCTCGGTTTCAGACGCCGCTCAACTTCTTCGTGGCTGGATTCGGACAGCGCTTCGACTTCAAGCGGATGCAGATCACGGCGCTGCGGCTCACGGCCAAGGGGCCCGACGGCGAGCCCATCGAACTGCACAAGAAGTTCGTGAAGTCCGGCCTGGCCGTGGCGCTCGGAAAGGAGTAGGCGATGGCGCGACTCAAGTCTGAGCTCGAGATCACGTGCCCCTGCTGCCACTCGACCCTGGTTGTCGATCTGAATCTGGGCCGGGTCGTGTCGCACAACGAGCCGGAGCGAGCCGATAAGCCGGAACTCAGTCAGGCCGAGCGCATTCTGGCGGAGGAAGCAGCCCGGCGGGAGTCCATCTTTCAGCAGTCCGTCAACGCCGAGAAGACGCGCGGCGATGCGCTCTCACGCCGGTTCGAAGAGGCGCTGCGACAGGCGCGCGACGAGCCGATCACGAAGCCCACACGGGACTTCGACCTGGACTGACCTCGAATCGGCTTCGGGCTTGTCCTCCTTCGGTGGCCCGCCTGTCCCCGTCGGATGAAACCCGGCGAGCTTCGTGGAACCTGGTCAGGAATCGCTCAGCAATTCGCGCCGGTCCGGTGGCAGAGAACTTGCCGGTCCACCTGGCGGAGGCGCTCTCATGGAATCCTTCCCGTTCAGAACTGTCGCTGTGCTGGCCATGAGCTTCGTCCTGGCGGCGACCCCGTCGTTCGCCCAACGAGGGAGGGACGGCCGGCGCGACGGCGATGGGCGGGGAGGGGGTGAGCGCGTCGAACGGGCCCAGCCGCGTCGAGGGGGAGAACCGCGCGGACGGCTCGACGGCGATGGGCGGGGAGGGCGTCAGAGCGTCGAACGCGGCCAGCCGCGGCGCGGTGAAGAACCTCGGGGGCGGCCCGAGGGACGGGTCGAGCGACCCGGGCGCTCGGACTCCCAGGGCCGGATCGAGCCGCGGGGCCGCTCGGACTCCACAGGCCGGCCCGACGTGTACCGAGGACGCGACGACCGGGCGGTTGCACGCCGACCCCCGTACGCTCCTTCGTATGGCAGGGACAACACCCCCCGGCGCGACCGCGATCGGGGCTACGATGATCGCTCGTTCGATCGGCGGAACATCTACCCGTCGTACGGCGGCCGATTTCGGGACGACCGGTCGTACAGGTATCGCGGGTACAGGCCGTACGACTACCGTCCGCGTGTCCGAACGTACGTGCTTCCGTACGGGTACCGCCCTTACGGCTATCGCCCAGGCTGGAGCCTGAACCTCTATTTCGGCAGGCCCTCCTATGGCTACGGGGCCTACGGGTATCCCAGCTATGGCTATCCCTCTGCAGACTACGGGTACTACTCCTTCATGCCCGGCCGAGCCTACGGCGCCCTTCGCATTGTCGATGTCCCGCGTGACGCCCACGTCTTTGTCGATGGCTACTACGCGGGGATCGTCGACGACTACGACGGCGTCTTCCAGCATCTGAATCTCGAGGTCGGTCCCCATCACATCGAGATCGAAGTGCCGGGCTATCCGCCCATCGCATTCGAGGTTCGCATCGAGCCGGGTCAGACGATCACGTATCGCCCGAACCTGGGCTACTGACGCGAACGTCCCGGGGCCGCCGCCCCATGACGGCGGCCCGTCTCTTACTGTCCCCGTCCCGCCCGAAGGCACTCCCGCCGATCTCCTCTCGGCCAACAGCTCGCTCGACAAACAGGACGTGATGGGTTCGGCCCGACCGGCTACAATGCCCCTGTTCGCATCGAACGCGACCCGCATCACACGGGATGAGAGCATGACGAAGAACGAACGCGCGAGGATGTCAGAGTCGCTCGCGGTCGGGCTGGCGCGCCGACGCTGCACGCATCTGCAAACTGCTCTAGGTTGTTGTCTGGTTGCCCTGTGTGCGCTCCAGTCGGTGGGCGCCGGCCAGACGCCAGGCGCACGTCTGCCGGTCTTCACGGAAGCGCAGGCCGCCTCGGGCAGTGCGGCGTATCAGCAGCACTGCGCGTCGTGTCACGGCGCGCGGCTCGAGGGGCAGCATCTGGCGCCCAGCCTGACGGGGGAGCGGTTCGATCGGAGCTGGCGCGGGAAAACGGCCGATGCGCTGATGTTCCACGTGCGGCGCATGCCGCCCAACCCGGGCGCCTCGGGCGGCTTGGGTGACGATGTCTACGCCAGCATCCTCGCGTATCTTCTGCAGTTCAACGGCCAGCCGCCAGGTGGCAGCCCGCTGCCGGCGGGCACGACCGCGCTCGCCGCGCTGACGATACCGCGCCTGGATGGAGCGAAAGCGGACACGGAAGCCCCGATCGTCGGGTCCCCGAACCGGTCGGCGCGACTCTCGGGTCTGCGCGCTGTCACGGACCGCATGCTGCAGGACCCGCCCGCCGCCGACTGGTTGCAGTGGGGCCGCACGTACGACGGTCAGAATTTCAGTCCGCTGCGACTGATTACCAGGAGCAACGTCCAGAACCTCCGGCCGGCCTGGCGCGTGCCGCTCGGCAACGGGTCGAGCATGCCGACACCGATCGTGCACGACGGTGTGATGTTCCTGCAGACGATTCCCGACACGGTGATCGCGCTGGACGGCTCGAACGGACAGGTGCTGTGGCGGTACCAATACACGCCGGCCACGCAGTCGAGCAAGAAGATGGGCCTGGCGCTGCACGGAGACCGGGTGTTCGTGCCGACGTCGGACCTGCGTGTCGTGGCGCTCAATGCCAGGACCGGCGAGCTCCTCTGGAACCACCAGGTTGCGGCGAGCAGCCAGGCGTCCCCGCGAAATCAGTATCAGCTGCGCAGCGCGCCGCTCGTGGTCCGCGACAAGGTCATCCAGGGGGTGACGTCGAGCTTCAGCCCCGGCGGCGGATTCATCGTCGCGCTCGACATCGAGTCGGGGAAGGAGCTGTGGCGATTCCATACGATCGCCCGCCCTGACGAACCCGGGGGGAACAGCTGGAACGGCCTGGCGCTGGACCAGCGGAGCGGCGGGTCGGTCTGGCACCAGGGGACGTACGATCCGGAGCTGAACCTGATCTACTACGGCGTCGCGCCCACGTACGACACCGGACCGCTCCTCCATCCGGTGAGCGACCCTGGCGTCACTCGCGACGCGCTGTACACGAACTGCACGCTCGCCCTGAACCCTGACACCGGCAAGCTCGTCTGGTACTACCAGCACGTTGCCAACGATCAGTGGGATCTCGACTGGGTGTTCGAGCGCCAGATCGTCAGCCTGTCCATCGACGGCCGGCGGCGCAAGGTCGTGATGAACGTCGGGAAGATGGCGATTCTCGATGCGCTCGATGCGGCCACCGGCCAGTACTTGTTCTCGATTGACGCAGGGACGCAGAACATCATCACTCACATCGACCCCAGGACCGGCGCCAAGACCATCGATCCGACGCGGCTGCCCGACCCTGCCCGGCCCACCGTGATGTGCCCGGGTGTCTCCGGGGCGAGGGCATGGCCGCCCACCTCCTACAGCCCGCAGACGTCGTTTCTCTATCTGCCGCTGACCGAGTGGTGCAACCGCATGGGCCCGGAGGGATCGAAGCTCCTCACCTCCGGGGTGGGGATCAGCTCCGAGGAACATCCCGACACGGCGGATGGCATGATGGGCCGGCTGCAGGTGATGGACGTCAGGGGAAGGAAGCTGGCGTGGGTGCACCATCAGCCGTCTCCCCTGTCCACGTCGGTGCTGGCCACCGCCGGCGGCGTGGTCTTCTCGGGCGATCTGGATCCCGCGCTCAAAGCGTTCGACGACACGACCGGCAAGCTGCTGTGGCAGGCGAAGCTCGACGACCTGCCGAGCGGCAGCATCGTGACCTACAGCATCGAGAAGACTCAGTACATCGCGGTGGTCGTTGGCCTGCGCAACAACCACGTCGGGGATTTGTCAAGAACGTACAATGCGTTTCGAAAGAAGCGCGACATTGCCTTCGAATCGCTGAACGGCGGCGCCGCGATTTGGGTCTTCGCGCTACAGCGGATATAGCGGAAAGGGGGGCGACCATGCGCGCTCGGAATCGTCGCGTGCTCGGCACGTTCTCGGTTGTCGTCGGCGCCGCGTGGCTGGCCGTCGTGGTCGCTGGCCAGACACCAGCATTCCAGACTCCCTGGGGCGAGCCGGATCTCAACGGCATCTGGCAGGTCGGCTATGTCTTCACGCCGCTCCAGCGGCCCAAGGAGCTCGCGGGCAAGGAGATCCTGACCGACGAGGAGGTCGCTCGGCTCGAGAAGGAGCACGCCCAGAGGATGAGCGGCGACGGTGCTGGAGGTCGCGCCCGGGCTCAGCGCGGAACAGACGAGGATCTCGCCGGCGCCTACAATCAGGTCTTCAGCCGAGGTGGATCTCACGAGAAGGTCATCCGCACGAAGCGGACGTCGCTCATCGTGGATCCGCCCGACGGCCGCATCCCCCCACTGACGCCGGAAGGGCAGAAGCGCCTCGACTTTCTGAGACAGAATGCCCCGAACGAGTCCGGACCAGGCGGCATCGCCGATCATCCCGAGCAGCGGCGGAACGATCGCTGCATGGGCACCACGCTGCCGTTCATCAAAGGCGTCTCGTCCGGCGCCCGTCGCATCGTCCAATCGCCGGGTGCTGTGGCCATGTTTCTCGAGGACGGTCACGTCGGTGGAGCCTATCGCGTCATTCCAGTGGGCGCCTCGTCCCCCTTGCCGTCGCACCTGCGGCAGTACCTCGGCGACTCCCGCGGCCGGTGGGACGGAGCGACGCTTGTCGTCGAGGCGACGAACTTTTCGGACAAGACAAACTTCGAGGGGTCGGGCGAGAACCTGAAGCTCACCGAGCGCTACACGCGGACGGGCGCCGACCTGCTCATGCTGCAGATTACCGTCGAGGATCCATCCACCTTCACGCGGCCCTGGACGATCGAGTTGCCGCTGACGAAGCTGGACGAGAAGGCGAACCAGATCTACGAATCGTCCTGCCACGAGGGCAACTATGCGCTGACCAGCATCCTCGCCGGGGCCCGTGCGCTCGAGCGGGAGAAGGCGGCGGGACGACGAACCTCGCGGTAGCGTTCATTCAACCACTCCTGAAAGGAGCGACTGTGAAGACCCGCACTTCTCTCGCCGTTCTCTTCGCCTTGTCGGCAGCCGGCTTCAGTCTCTCGGGGCCGCGCAACGGAATCCTCGCCGCAGTGGACGGTCCGGTGCGTGTGGAGGGCGGCCTCGTGTCCGGCGTGACCGACGAGAGGACGGGCGTCACCTCCTTCAAGGGCATTCCTTTTGCCGCTCCACCGACTGGTGACCTGCGGTGGCGTCCACCGGCGCCGGTCAAGGCGTGGGAGGGCGTCCGGCAGGCGAGCCAGTACTCGGCGCCGTGCCTCCAACAGCCCCTTCCGGGCGGCTCCGCCGAGATAGACGAGATCCTGCGTCTGCCGGGCACGCCGCAAGAGGACTGCCTCACTCTCAATGTCTGGACCGCGGCGAGGTCGGCCAGCGAGCGACGGCCCGTGATGGTCTGGATTCATGGGGGCGGGCTCGTGATCGGAACGCCGGCTGTGTCGGGCACCGACGGCGCCGCGCTCGCAAGGAAGGGCGTCGTGCTGGTCTCGATCAACTATCGGCTCGGCGCCTTCGGCTTCCTGGCGCATCCCGAGCTGACCAAGGAGTCTCCACATCGTTCCTCGGGCAACTATGGACTGCTCGATCAGCTGGCCGCCCTCCAGTGGGTACAGAAGAACATCACGCAGTTCGGGGGTGATCCGAGAAACGTCACGATCTTCGGCGAATCCGCCGGTTCGTGGAGCGTCAACCTCCTGGTCGCGAGCCCGCTCGGCAAGGGACTGTTCCACCGCGCCATCGGCGAGAGCGGCGCGCTGCTCCTCGGCTTGAACGACGCCATTCTGTCGGTGAATGCCCAGACGCTGGAGCAGGCCGAGCAGGGAGGCGTCTCCCTGGCGACGCGGATCGGGGCTCGATCGCTGATCGAGCTTCGAGCCAGGACCGGCGAGGAGATCCTCAAGGCCGCGGCGGATCCAGGCAACCCGCTCGGCGCCAGCGTCGGAGCAACCGTCGATGGCTGGGTAGTACCTCAGCGAGCCGATCGCATCTTCGCGGCCGGCCGCCAGAACGATGTGCCCATTCTGGTCGGCTCCAACGCCAACGAGGGCGCCTTGTTTGCTGCTCAGCCCGTGGCGGCGGCGACGGCTCGCGAACAGGCGGCTCGCACGTACGGCCCGCACGCCGAGGCCTTCTTGAAGCTGTACCCGGCGCGCACGGATGAGGAAGCCAGGACGTCCGCGATCCAGTACATGGGCGATGCGCTCTTCGGGGTGCAGATGCGGACGTGGGCACGATTGCAGCGAAAGACCGGCAAGGCACCCGCGTACCTCTACCTGTTCGATCGAGTGCCTCCGGACTCGGCCTGCAAGTGCGCCACGCACGCGTCGGAAATCGTGTACGCGTTCAACAACGTTGCGCAATCGGCGCGACCCTTCCAGGATGCCGACAGGAAGCTGGCCGACACCATGTCGTCCTACTGGGTCAACTTCGCGACCAGGGGCGACCCCAACGGTCCCAACCTCCCGACCTGGGGCGTGTACAACGAACAGAGCGACACGTTGATGGCGCTGGGGGATCGAGTGGAGCCGCGGCCCGTGCAGCACAAGGCCGCGCTCGATTTCCTGGAAGGCCACTTCCGCAGGCTCCAGGGTGCGGAGGCAAAGACGAAGTAACGCGGGCCGTGGCCGTGCCGGCAGGCCAGCTGGCGGCGCGTCAGGGCCGTCGCCGCCGGCCTGGACGGGGGGTCGGTGGCGGCGGATGCATCGCCTGTTCTACGCGGGTGCGGAACGTCGCGAGCATTTCCGGGTGCACCTCCGACAGATACCGCCCGACCTTGTCGAGATCGGCCTCGCCGCTCGTGACAATGCGGGCAAAGTCGCCCAGGTGCCGCGGCTCGTTCGAATAGAGGTACATCAGCAGCAGATGCTCCAGTGACGCGACCGGGGCGGTCGTGCCGAGGACCTGTGCGTCCGACGCCTCCGCAATCACGGTGCTCTCCGGCTCTCCAGCCGCCACGAGCAGATCGACGTCGATGCCTGCCTCGCCCGACTCCAGAACATACATGGGCTCCGGCTCGTGACCCCTGTCGACAGGCGTCACCGAGCGGAATCCCGCAGCCTGGAGCGCGTCCAGCGCGGGATACGCATCCTCCAGCAGCACCACGACGTCGAGATCGCGAGTCATCCTGGGAAGGCCGCGAACAGCCAGCGCCGTCGCACCGATCACGGCGTGCGGCACCTTGGCATTCCTCAGAGCTCTGAGGGCCCTGGCCGCTGCACGAGCCAGGCCTGTCCTGCGGCCGGTCATGGCGTCGACCTCGAGGATGTCGGCATCCTGACGGCTCATGCTCGATCCTCAATCCACGATTGCCTGATACGCCAGCGTCGCCAGGTCCTGGCGTATGTTCAGGTGATTGTACGGGCGCAGCTGCGTGAGGAGGATTCCGATGAGCTGCTCCTTCGGGTCGATCCAGAACGTCGTGTTGAAGGCGCCCCACCAGAAGTACGTCCCGACCGAGTACGGCATGGCCACCTTACCCTGATCCCGTACGACCGCGTAGCCCAGCCCGAACCCGTGCCCGGGTCCGACGAGCCAGACATCGTGATCGCCCGTGTGGTTGACGGTCATCAGCTCGACCGTCTTCCGGCTCAGGAGACGAACGCCGTCCAGCTCGCCTCCGTTCAACATCATCTGGCTGAACCGGAAGTAGTCGCGGGCGGTGGACACGAGCCCTCCGGCCCCGCTGAAGTAGGTATGCGGCTCGCGCACGAAGCGACTCTCCGCCGTTGCCGCTTCGGCCAGCTCGAGCTTCTGCGAGCTGCCAGGCCGGTAGAGGGGCACGAAGCGATCGAGCTTGGCCTTTGGCAGATAGAAATGCGTGTCGCGCATGCCCAGCGGCCCGAAGATCCGCTCTTTGAGGAACGCGTCGAAGCTCTGCCCCGACATGACCTCGACGAGCCGGCCGACCACATCCGTCGCGACGCCGTACTCCCAGGCGTCGCCGGGCTCGAAGTTCAAGGGCACCCTGGCCAGACGCTTGACCATGTCGCCGACCGTATCGCCGGGTTTCTGCTGCGGGGCGATCTGGTCGAACTCCGGCTTGGTGATGCCCCGATAGGTGTTGGCCAGTCCCGCGGTATGCGTCAGCAGATGCTGCACCGTGATCGGGCGCGACGCTGGAACCGTGCGGTATCGACCTCGGCCGAGCTCCTGGTACGTCGCCGGCGTGGCCACTTTCATCTCGGCGAACTCGGGCAGCCACTTCGCGATGGGATCGCGGAGCTGGAAGCGGCCCTCCTCGTAGAGCATCATCAGCGCGACCGAGGCCACGGGCTTGGTCATCGAGGCAATCCGGAAGATGGCATCGTGGCTCATCGGCTTCTGGGCCTCGCGGTCCCTGTGGCCGTACGTGGAGAAGTGCACGACCTTGCCCCGGCGGGCGACGAGCGAGACCACACCGGCCACGTCCAGGCGTTCGACGGCGGTCTGCATCGCGTGGTCGAGGCGTGCCAGGCGGGCCGACGACATGCCCACCGATTCGGGCGTCGCCGTCGGCACGCCATCGATGACCGGCAGGCTCGCTGGGGCCAGGCCCGCTCCGGTGACACCCGAAACCAGCAGCGCGAGAGCAGAGGCAGCAAGGCACATCGGACGCATGGTCGGCCTCCCTTCAGAGGAGCTTCGCGTTCAGCGCAAGAAGCGTAACCGACCGTGCACTAGAATTCCAGA
>CAZCEL010000169.1:3250-8999 GCA_964497175.1 uncultured Bifidobacteriaceae bacterium | reverse complement strand
TCCTTCTCGAGCGCCGCAATGCGGTCCTTGACCGATCCGGTCGTCCGCCCGAGCTCTCGCAGGATGGCATCCATCTCGGCCTCGAGCCGCGCGACCTCGCGCAGGCCGATCTGGTGAATCTCGTCCGCGGAAAGACCGAGGGTCGTGAAGCGCCGCAGGTTGTAGGCATAGGCGTCCGCACCGCCAGGGAGCCGCCACAACCCCGCATCGTCGGTGGTGCGCCCGGAGAGACCCTTCATGACATCGATCGCGTTGCGCCAGGCCGGGTACACCTCGGTCGCGGTGATTCGCTCGGCGGCAGCGCGGAGCTCGTCGCGACGAGCGGGAGACAGGCCCGGGATGGCGGCCATCCGTTCGGCGAACGCCGTCACGAACGGGTTCTGTGCGGGAGCGGCACTGACGAACTGCTCCATCTGCGCAAGGGTGACGGTGAAGATGAATCGCGGGGGAACACGGCGCTGCTCTGCGAGCCGAAGCGCCTCGGTGGTCGCCTCTTCCATTCGAGCTTTGACCTGGCCGAGCCGGGCGATGTAGTTGGTCGCGTCTTTCTCGGTGAGCAGCGGGTGGACGACCGTCAGCGCACTGACAAGGTCGACATTCGCGCCCCCGAACTGATCAAGCGGAAAGAAGAAGTCGCCGTACTGCTCGCCGTCGACGACAACGCCGAGCTGCCACTCCATCACGTCGGCAGAGAGCCGCTCGGCGTCGGTGAGGCGGGCGCGGTCGAAGGTCTTCAGGTCGGCCAGCCCGCGCCGTGCGAGCGCGACGCGGCGCCGGCGCCAGTCGCGCGTCTGGGGCGTGAGCTGGGTCTCGAGCCCGTCCTGCTCGGGTCCCGAGAAGTAACGAACCGAAGTGGCCAGATTGGGATTCATCCGGACCCACTCGTCGGTGAACGTGCGGAAAAAGTCGCCAATGCGCCGCTCCTGGGCGGCGCCGGGCCACACGATGCCGACCGCCAGGACGGACAGCACGAGCGCTGCGCACCTGCGCCAACCCGAGATCGGGATCGTCACGTCTGTACTCCTTCCAAGAGGCATGATCGTCGGAGCCGTGCGCTAGAGCCGTCCGCCGGTCCCGCCATGCGATGCTACGACTGCATCCGCTGCGCGTCGCTCAGCCACGCGAGCAGCGTGGAGTCGATGTCCTTCTTGTCCCGGATGACGACCGAGTGCCCGACGCGCTCCGGCCCCAACGGCTCGTGACGGACGATCCGCGGATGCGTGATGGGCGCTCTAGCGAGGAAGCCCAGACGCAGGTGGTCGCGACGGACCGACACTCCCCCGAAGTGGTGCCGGCTGACGAGGTTGATCGAGGTCTTGACCGCGTCCACCCGCAACGGCCCGGTCTTCCTGAGGTTCGTCAGCAGATGATCGAACAGGTCGCGCAGCGCGGGGTCTTTGCCCGCGAAATGGGAATCGATGCTCTGGGGCTTGCACGAGTGCCACTGTCGCGCCCGCGCGAAGCGCCGGCCGCACGCGGGGCAGATCCATACGGCGGACTTTAGTCGGGAGCCCGCACGGGGCCTGGCCATGGGGGACAAGGTTACCTCAGCCGCGGATGGATGAAGCGGCTCGCGTTGTAAACTTGCTCGACGGCTTGGGCAAAGACGGTGCTGGGCCGCCGGACGAAGTCGCAACTCGACATGCCGACCAGCATCATCAACCGGCTGTGCCGCCTTGTGGACGACCCTGCACGACGGTGTCACGTACGAGGAACGCGGACCGGCGGGCACCAAACACCGCCCGCAACGTGGCGCCGCGAGGATGATCCGGGAACTCCGGAGTCTCGGAGTTGAAGGCCAAGCTGCCGGCGAAGTGAGAGGCGACCACTCAATCAAGAACATGAGCACCCTTGCCGACGTGTTTCGGGAGCTCAACGACCTGCAGGCGGGTGGTCTCGTTCGCGACTATGCCGTTGGAGGTGCGACCGCCGCGCTCTTCTATGCGGAGCCCGCCCGGACGTACGACATCGGCGTGCTCGTCGTCATGGCACCGACGGCGCCCGTGTCGCTGGTGTCGCTCGATCCGTTCTACGAGTGGGCCCGGACACGCGGTTTCCCGGCTGATGCCGAGCACATCCTGGTCCACGGCGTTCCCGTCCAGTTCCTTCCGGTCCACAACGCGCTGGCGGAAGCCGCGGTCGCAACGGCGCGGACGCTGGACTACGGCGGTGTGCCGGTGCGGGTGATCGATCCTGAACACCTCGTGGCCCTCGCGTTCCAGGCGGGTGGCCACAGGCGGCGAGAACGAGCCTGGCAGATGATCGAGGTGGGCGTCGTCGACCGTCAACGGCTTCGCACGCTCCTGTCGGCGAACGGGATGATGATGGAGATCGACGATGGAACGTAGTCACGCCACCGCCGTGCCGCCCGATCTCATCGAAAGCAAGGAGGCTTGGCACCGGGCCCAAGCCGCTCTGCCGATTCGCGAGAAGGTGAGGATTCTCCTCGAGTTGCAGCGGCAGGATCTCCCTCTGGTCGAGAGGCAGCGACCGCTCCGAGCATGGGAGAAGCCCTGGCCGGTCGAACCGTAGCTTGGTCTGCGAGGAGTCCTTCGACGCGAGCTTGTTCGGCTCAGTGTCGCTGCTGCGCGCCGTGCAACACGCGAGTGATTTCGATGACGTCGCTCTTCAGCCGGTAGACGGCGAGGTAGGGCAAGCCAGAGATCACCATGGGACGAGGTTGCCTCAGCCGCGGACGATGAAGCCCACTCGCGTTGTAAACTGGAGACGTTCGTTCCTCAAGGGCGCCCGTAGCTCAGCGGATAGAGCACCCGCCTCCTAAGCGGGGGGCCGCCAGTTCAATTCTGGCCGGGCGCGCCAGTTCAATTGGTTCTTGGTCCTTCGGTCCTTCGTCCCTGGTCCTTGATCGGGCCCTGGCGCAGTGATTGCACGATCCGGCCCGAGCCTGTGGACCGGGTATGACTCGAGCGAGCCTCCCGCTCCTCGAATTGCGCATTCCTGGATGGCAGCCGGTTCGTCGACCCAGATGAGCAAATGGCACTGGCACCTTACGGCCAGAACGCTCCCCAGGGCATCGGGCGAACCGTGCTCCAAGAAGGAGGACCGACAATGCTGTTCATTCCGCGAATCGTTCCGTCGCTTGTCGGCGTGATGCTCGCCGTGGGCCAGGCGTCTGCACAGGATGGGTCCGCCAGCGAAGACCTCAGCAGTCGCCTCAAAATCCGAGACATCGTGACGGTGACGTTCAATGATGGGAAGACCGAGCGGGGAACGGTCGAGGCCATCTCGCCATCCTCGATCACGCTGGGTGTCGACACGACTCCGCGTACGGTGGATCTGGCCTCAGTGAGCGAGATCCGGAAACGGGGCGATTCGCTCAGCAACGGTGCCCTCATCGGGTTCTTCTCAGGTCTCGGCGCAGCGGCAGTCATCGGCGGATTCACGACAGCGATGTGCGGAAACTCGGGCGGTAGCAACTGCCCGAGTCTGCAGACGATCGCGTGGATCCTGCCGATGGCGGTCGGTACCGGCCTCGGCGTGGCCCTCGATGCGAGCCGTACGGGGAGCACGCTCGTGTTTGGCGGCAGCAAACGGGTGTCCATCGCGCCTGTGGTCGGCCCAGGAGCCCTCGGCGTGTCGGCCAGCGTTACGCTGCCCTGAACTGTTGACTATTGGTCCCGTCAGCAACGTCGCGCCGGCCGGCGTCCTCGCCGTGGCATACTACGGCGCATGATGAGCAGGATATTGCCGTCCGTTCTCGCCATCGCCCTGCTGCCGGGCAGCGCCTCAGCGGCGCTGAGCGTGCGCCTCCACACCAGCCTGCCGTCACCGCAGGCGGTCGGCACCCCCATTGGGCTGGTACCTCGCATTGAGAATCCAGGGAAGGGGATGCTCGTCTTTCGATACAGCGTCCGCGTCGGCGATGCTCCGTGGCGCATCATCCGCGACTTCAGCCAGCAGAGGGATTTCGTGTGGCGGCCGGCTCTCTACGAGCACGACGCGCGAGTCCGCGTCACCGCGCGAAACAACGAAACCAAGGAAACTGCTGAGGACGAGTTCGCGTTGAGGATCACGTCCCGGGTTGCGGGCTCGTCAGCCGTGGTGACCCCGACGTCGAACGCGCTCATCGCACTGCTCAGCGCGCCGGCGTGCGCCGCGGGCAGCCGGTTTCGAGTGGCTTTCGAGCGACAGGGAAGCGGCGAGGTGCGTCACACGCCTGTCGAAGCTTGTCATGGCTCCCACAGCCAGAATGCCTTGGTCGCCGGTATGCGGGCCGAGTCGGACTACCGCCTGCGGGCGGAGACCATCGACGGAGCCAGCGTGAAGCCGGGCGCGTGGATACCGTTCCGTACGGGCGTTCTCGACGGCGATTTCCCGCCTGTCTCCGTCGCCGTGCCTCGCGCGGCCGGCTCCCCGGTGTCCGAGCCGGTGGTGATTCAGAGCGTCGCGAGCGCCGGCGGCGCGAGGCGTCCGTTCGCCGCCGACCTCGAGGGCAACGTCATCTGGTACCTGCGCACGCCGGAGTTCCTGACGCGGGTGCTGCCGGGCGGGCGGTTCCTCGTGCTCCCGGATGGCGCGAACTCGGCCAACGACATGCGGCGCCTCCAGATCCTGCGTGAGCTGGATCTACTCGGCAACACCCTGCGCGAGACCAACGTCTCCCGGATTGCCGAGCAGCTCGAAAGCCGCGGGATCCGGTCCGAGTGCCGGAAGGGAGGCACCGAGTGCGTGTCGGGGCTTCACCACGAGGCGCTCCGTTTGCCGAACGGCCACACACTGGTGATTGCGGGGCTCGAGCGCATGTTTCCCGCCGGTACACAAGGATCGAAGGAGCCTGTCGATATCCTCGGTGATCTGGTGATTGACCTCGACGAAGAGTTTCAGGTCACCGCCGTGTGGAACGCCTTCGATCACATGGATCTCGGACGCGCCTCCCTGCAGAACGCCAAGTGCCGGGGTGGCGCGGGCACCGGCGGGTGTCCGCCGATCTTCCTCGCCTCCGAGGCCAACGGCTGGCTGCACAGCAACGGCCTGAACTACATACCGGCCACGGGCGATTTCCTCATTTCGATGCCCGAGCAGAACTGGGTGCTCAAGATCGACTGGAAAAACGGGAAGGGCTCCGGGAAAATTCTGTGGAAGCTCGGCGAAGGCGGGGACTTCGTGGCGAAGACGAGCGATCCGCGTCCCTGGTTCTCCTATCAGCACGACCCCGGCTTCGAACCGGTCGGCTCCGACCTCGTCTCGGTGTTCGATAACGGCCAGGTGCGGAGGCGAACGGATCCAATGGCCAACAGCCGCGGCCAGGTCTGGAGGCTGGACGAGCAGGCCCGTACCGCCACCCTCGTCCATAACGCCGACCTGGGTGTGTACTCGGCCGCTGTGGGCTCCGCGCAGTCGCTGAAGAACGGCGGCTATACCTTCGAGGTCGGCTTCATCAACCCGCCGTCGGTGTACAGCCGGGCGGTGGAAACCTCCGCCGACGGCAAGGTCGTCTATGCCCTGCAGGTCGAGGGCGTGGTGGTGTACCGCACGTTCCGCGTCACCGACATGTACTCGGCGCCGGTCAAGTAAGGGCCCTTACCGCCCGTCGCGCCCGTGCGGCCGTCATCGGCCGACGCCGTAAATATGCCCCACCGTTCGAACCACGATCAGGCCGTCGGAGATCGCCGGCGTGGCCATGATCACTTCCTTCATGTCGTTCTTCGCGACCTGCGTCAGCCCCGGCGCCGCCGACACGACGTAGACCTCGCCGTCCTCGCTGGCGATATACAGGCGTCCGTCCGCG
>CAZCEL010000169.1:0-3240 GCA_964497175.1 uncultured Bifidobacteriaceae bacterium | reverse complement strand
CGCCGATTGGTGAGGCCGAGAACGCGCCGCCGACACCGACCCGTCCGCGGAACGCGCGCTCCCCGGTCTCGGGGTTGTACGCGCTGACGATACCGTTGATGTTGAGGGTGAAGAGATAGCCGTCGTAGAGGAGCGGCGTCGGAATGTACGTGCCCTCGTTCATGTTGCTCCAGGCAATCGCCTGGCTCGAGTCCTGTCCCTTCGGCAGCGAGATGTCGCCGCTCGCGCCAGGCCGGATGGCGTAGATCGGGCGCACGGGAGGATAGCCGCCCGTGACGTAGACCAGGCCGTTGCCCGACACCGGAGAACCGATCGTGATCTCCGAGTTGGGACCGAGCGTCCAGCGCAGCGCGCCGGTTTCCGGATCGTAGCCGCGAATCCTGGTGCCATTGGTGACGAGCACGTCGCGGCCGTCAGCGGCCCGAGCGATCACCGGCGTGCCCCACGTGGAAATCTCGTCGGCGCGAGCAGTCTTCCACATCAGCTTGCCCGTCGAAATGTCCCACGCGGCGATGTAGGAGCCCTTCTGCACGTCCGCCTGCAGGATGACCAGGTTGCGGTGGATGATCGGCGAGCTCGAGTGACCCCATTGAAAGGTCGGATCGAAGAACCACCCGCTGTCGAGCACGCCGAGATCGACGCGCCACAGTTCCTTGCCGGAGTAATCCCACGCGACCAGCAGGCCCGCGCTGCCGAAAACTGCCACGACGCGCCGGCCGTCTGTGGCGGGCGTCGAGTTGGCCTGACTGCTCTTGGTATGCCGCTTGGTCTTGGGAGCGGCAGCGGCGGCGGTGCGCTCCCACAGGATCCTTCCCGTCGCCTTGTCGAGGCTGTAGATCTTGAATTCGTGCACGGAGAGGTCGTCGAGCGGCTTCACGTCGCCGTAGAGGCCGGTCTTGAAACTGTTGTCGCCGGCCTTGCTGATCGCGGTTGTCGTGAACACGCGGTCGCGCCAGATGACTGGGCTCGACGTGGCCACGCCGGGAATCGGGGTCTTCCACTTGATGTGCTTGCCGGAGGCCACGTCCCAGTCGGTGACGGCGTGCTGGCCATCGCCATTGCCGCCGCCGCCGTCGCCGCGGAACGACGGCCAGTTGCGCGGCCCCGCCGCCCTCGCGATCGGCGACGTGGAGCGCGCTGCCGCGGCTGGAGCGGCCGCAGTCGCGGCTGGGGTCGTGCCTGGTTCCGGGGCAGCGGGATTCACGCGGCCGAGCGTCACGTTGGCCGGACCTTGCACGAGGCCCACCGATTCGACGACACCTCCGCGCTCGTTGAAGGTCAGCGTGGCATTGACTTCGACGATGCGGAAGACATTGGGAGCCGACGGGATCAGCCGCACGGGCGGCTGCCCCTGGACCTGTCCCGTCAACGTTCCACCCTGCAGCGTCACCGCCATCGTCATGCCGGTCGCGGCGTCGCGGTACGTGCCGGCAAAGCGGGGGAGTATCGCGGGGTCGACGGCGAACGAGGGCGTCGGCTCCGCGGGCAACCTATCGATCGCCGCCTTGAGGGCCGGCATCAGCGAGTCCCGCTTCATGACCCCGGCAAGGCCCATGGCCGACTGAAGGCCCTGGCGCGTCACCTTGCCAGCGAGGGCGGCCTTCACCACCGCATCCTGATCGGCCCGGACGGCGGCGAGGAGCGCGCCGTCAGCCTCCGCGCCGCTCTGCAGGAGGTAGACGGCCACGTCGGCATGGCCGTTGGTCATGGCCATGTCGGCCGCTCTGGCGCGGTAGAAGCTGTCCTGTGCGTTGATGTCCGCGCCTCGCGCAAGAAGCAGCTTTACCGCATCGAGGCGGCCGCCTCCCGCCGCGAAGATGAGCGCGGTGGCGTCGTACCGCGCCCGGGCGTTGACGTCCGCCCCCTGGTTGAGAGCCGCCGTGACGCGAGCTGTATCGCCGGCCCGAGCGGCCTCCCAAAGCGCCTCGTTAGCGGCTGGCGCTCCCTGACCAGACGCTACGGCGACGGCGGCCAGCGCAATGACTCCCGCAAGCGTCAGTGACCGAATCACAAGGTGCCTCCTTCTGCGCCCGGCCGAGAGTGGCTCAATTAGTCTCATATCCAGACGTGGGTTCGGTCAATCTCGTTCCCTGCCTGACGCGCGGCGAGTCTCGCTCTGACGGCCTTTGCCATGTCGCTCGCATACGACGATCGTGCACTCGTTACGCCAGCACCGTGTTGATCACGATACGCGTGCCGCAGCCTCACTTTTTCGGCTAGAATCGTGGCCGTCGCACGAACCGGGTGGGGACGCGGCGGCGCTCGTCACCTGTCGGTGCATTTCCGAGGAGGCTCTATGCGGGTGGTACTGGGATTGACAGTAGTGGCGATAAGCGCGTTTGCGGTCGTGGCGGCCGAGAAGCCGCCGGCCGACTTCCAGCAGGCGATGCGGGAGAACGGCGCGACGCTGCAGAAACTGGCCAAGGACGTCGAGGCGAAAGACTTCGATGCGATTGCCGCCGGCGCAGCGGTGCTCAAGAAGAACTTCGCGGGTCCCGTTGGCACGTACTGGAAGAACGCCAACAACGAGGGCGGCCTGAAGATGTGCACCGACGCCTACGTCGCGGCCGACGGCCTCGAAAAGGCCGCCAAGTCGAGAGACGAAGCATCCGTGGCGCAGTCGCGCAAGGCCGTGCAGAGCGCCTGCGGCAGCTGCCATACGGCGCACCGCGAGCAGCAGCCCGACAAGACCTACCTGATCAAGTAGACGTTCGGGGCGAGGGGACCGACAAACGAGGTCCCCTTTCGCTGCCGGCACCCCCAGGCTCCCGCACTCAGGCGCGTTGCAGCGCGCGCTCCACCTGAGCGACGGCCCGATCCCACGTGTACGCCCGCGCCTTCTCGCGGCCCCGTGCCCCCATCGCACGCGCCAGATCGTCATCCTGCAGCAACCTGCGAATCGCGGCGGCGATCGCCGGACCGTTCGGCTCGACCAGCAGCCCGTCGACGCCATCCTCGATGAGCTCGACGTAGCCGCCCCCATCGCGGCACGCAACGACGGGCGTTCCGCAGGCCATCGCCTCCAGACAGGTGAGACCGAAATCCTCGTCGAAGGCTGGGCAGACGACCAGGCGCGCCGCCCGGTACTCCCGCACCAGAACGTCCCGCGCGACGCGCCCGAGGAACCTGACAGTGGATCGCACCCCTCGCCTCTCCAGAGCGTCCCGCGCGGCACAGAGCTCCGCCATCGGCTTGTGAATCGTGTCGTGCAGCCACAAGGCGTGGTCGTCGACCAGGCAG
>CAZCEL010000168.1:0-9103 GCA_964497175.1 uncultured Bifidobacteriaceae bacterium | reverse complement strand
CAGGACCGGAACCATGCGCCACCACAATGGTCCGCGCACTCGGCGGCGACCCGCACCCGCCCACCCCGCCAGCAAAGCGGTCAGGGCGGCCATGCCCAGCGTCAGGAACACCAGGCGTGGCAGCCAGGTGGGTAGCGCGGATGGTGCGAACCAGACGGCGAGCAGCTCCAGGTACCTGCGTGCAGGTCCCTCAGCGGCGCTCACGCCGATCAGCTTCAGCACGAAGTCGATGGGTAGCGCGACCAAGCCGGCGGCGGCGGCGAGAAGTGGAACCGCGACTATCCCCACCGACAGGAGCAGCGAACCGGCCAGCAGGCGGATCTGCGAGTGCCAGCTGTAGAAGCGGCGCACGTCTCCTGCCCGCCAGAAGCCTTTGTCATCACAGAGACGCTGTGTGCCATCGACCGCGGCGAAGAGCGCCGCCACGACCCCAATACCCCGGGCGGCCACGATGTCGATGCTGACGCCGGATTCGTGCAGCGCGCGAAGGACCCCGGCATGATACGCGCCGTCGGTCCCAGTGCCGCTCAGCAGAACCGCGGTGCGCCGCCTGGGAGAGTACGCCTCAGGAGACGAGGCCGCGTCCGGACCGGTCATTCCTCCGCTTCGTCGTGGATGGTGCTGAGCTTGAGGATCTGAAACTCGCGCGTCCCTCCGGGTGTTGCTACCCTGACGCTGTCTCCGGGTTCGCGATTGAGCAGCGCGCGGCCGATCGGCGAGGTGGTCGAGATGAATCCCTTGGCGGCGTCGGCCTCCTCGGGCGTCACGAGCTGAAACACCAACAGGTCGCCCGTCGTCTCGACGACGTGCAGCGTGGATCCGAAGCCCGCTCGATCGAAGGGAATGCGATCGATATTCATCAGCGCGATTTCCGATACCCGACGTCGCAACATGCTGATGCGCACCTCGACAAGCCGCTGTCGCTCCTTGGCCGCGGCGTACTCGGCGTTCTCGCGCAGGTCCCCCATCTCACGCGCCCGCTTGATCTCCTTCGGCAGGTCGAGCTTCAGCTCGCGGTCGAGCGCGAGGATTTCTTCCTCGAACCGCTTGATCAGCCGATTCTTCATTGGTCGTGTAGGCTCATGGTACCACAGTGATATGCTCCACCTGTCCGCCCTGCCACGAGGGTCGGCCGCCTTCGGCGTGCCCGTCGGGCCCCGTTCCATGATCGCGATCACGAGCCGGCGCAACGCCTCCGTCGCCAGGTACCTTGCGGCCGTGCGTGGTGAGGATCGATCGGTTGTGCTCCTCGACGGTCTTCACCTGGTCGGGGAAGCCCTCTCTGCGGGCACGCCGGTGCAGCACGCACTGGTGGCAGCCGATGCCCAGCAGTCACCCGACGTGCGAGAAATCATTCGACGCCTTCTTGACACGGGCGTGATCGTGGCCAGCGCGTCGGCGGCCGTGATGTCCGCCGTCAGCCCGGTTCGATCCAGAAGCCCGGTCGTGGCGCTCGCACGCCGGCCCGAGAGCGGTCCACGCGTGTTCGCGCGACGAACCCGGCCGGTCGTTATTGCCTGCGACATCCAGGATCCCGGCAACGTCGGGGCCATTGTACGGGTGGCCGAGGCCGGTGGCGCCTCGGGCGTGGTCGCCGCCGGCTCCTGCGCCGATCCCTTCGGCTGGAAGGCCCTCCGCGGGTCCATGGGCAGCGCGCTGCGCCTCCCTCTGCTCTCGGCATCGCAGGCCGCCGCCGCCGTCGCGCTCGCGCGCCGCCATCGGCGGCGTATCCTGGCGACTGTGCCGCGGGGCGGCCGACCGGTGTGCGAGGCCGATCTCGCCGGCTCCTTCGCCGTCCTCATCGGCGGAGAGGGCCCTGGATTGAGCCAGGCGCTGATCGCTGACGCCGACGAGTGCGTGAGCGTTCCGATGGAACCGCCGGTGGAGTCCCTCAACAGCGCGGTCACGGCCGCTCTCATCGTCTACGAAGCGCGGCGCCAACGGGATCGGACATGAGCCTGCTGTTCCCGGACGAGGCCGCCGGACGCCCGCAGAGCGCCGCGCCGCTGGCCGAGCGGCTGCGGCCTCGAACCTTCGACGAGTTCGTGGGCCAGGACGAGCTGCTCGGACCCGGCCGGCCGCTGCGCGAAGCTATCGAGCGCGACGCGCTCCAGTCGATCATCCTGTGGGGGCCGCCCGGTACGGGCAAGACAACGCTCGCGCGCATCATCGCCCAGAGGACGACCTCGCAGTTTGTCTCATTCAGCGCGGTGCTGTCGGGCATCAGGGAAATCCGGGACGTTATGGCCGATGCCGAACGGCTGCGCCGATCCACGCGCCGGCGGACCATCGTGTTCATCGACGAGATTCACCGGTTCAACAAGGCGCAGCAGGACGCGTTTCTTCCGCGCGTCGAAGCGGGCGATCTCTTTCTGATCGGCGCGACCACCGAGAACCCCTCGTTCGAGGTGAACGCGGCGCTCCTCTCCCGGTCGAAGGTATATGCCCTGCGCGCTCTGACGGAAGCGGAAGTGACCCTCATCCTGAAGCGGGCCATCACGGATCGGAGCGGAGGTCTAGGCGCCGACGCGTTCGACATCGCGCCCGACGCGGTCGCAGCAATCGCCCGGTATGCCAACGGCGATGCGCGCGTTGCACTGAATGCGGTGGAATTGCTCGCTGCCGCCGCGCCCGTTGTCGCCGGCGTGCGACGCCTCGGAATCGAACTGGTGGAACAGGCCCTTCAACGCCGCACGCTGCTGTACGACAAGGCCGGCGACGAGCACTACAACCTGATGTCGGCCCTCCACAAGTCCATGCGCAACAGCGACCCCCACGCTGCCGTGTACTGGCTGGCTCGCATGCTCGAGGCCGGTGAGGATCCCATGTACATCGCCCGGCGGCTGGTCCGCTTCGCGTCCGAGGATGTCGGGAACGCCGATCCCCCGGCTCTTACGGTCGCGGTGGCCGCCAAAGACGCCGTCCACTTCATCGGCATGCCGGAGGGCAACACGGCATTGGCGCAAGCCGCGCTGTACCTGGCCACAGCACCCAAGAGCAACGCCGTCTATGAGGCCTACAGGCGGGCCGCCGCCGACGCGCACGCCGAGGTTGCCGAGCCTGTGCCGCTCCACCTGCGCAACGCACCAACGCGGCTGATGAAGGAGTTGGAGTACGCCAAGGGGTATCGCTACGCCCACGACGAGCAAGACGCCGTCACCGACATGTCTTGCCTGCCCGCGGCCATCCAGAACCGCACGTATTACGACCCGAAGGACAGCGGGTTCGAACAGGAGCTGAGGCGGCGGCTCGCACGGTGGGCTGACATCCGCCGAGAGCGGGCCGCCAAAGCAGCTGAACCGCCAGGCGATGGCTGAGGCAACACGGCTGGTGTGCCGTCAGCCGCGGCGCCTGACCGTCCGAAACATCTCGGCTCGAACCGGGAGAATGAACGAGAACCTGAAGTCCCCCTGCATGCGACCCACGGGAATGCCGACCAGACGCCCTCGTCGGTCGAGCACGCCTCCGCCAGAGGCGCCCGGATGGCCGTCAGTGAGCGATGTCACCAGCCCGTTGGTGGTGCGCTGACCGACATAGCCTGTGGCCAGCATGATCCCCTTCGAGTAATCGTTGCCGAGGCGGAAGATGGGCTCGGCAAAGTCGTACGAGAAGGTGAAATCCGGCTCGAGCGCAGGCAAATCGAGATTTACTGTCCGGATAATTGCCCAGTCGCCGCTGTGGACCTCGACATCCGCGTCGCCGGCGTCGATCAGCCGTGCGGGAATCTCGCGACCGCGGTCAACGATCCTTACGGACTCTATCGTCCGCCCCCCGTCGCCGCCGTCCTTGAATGCCACGACGGCGTGCTTGACGGTGATGAAGTAGCCACGGCCGAGGTAGCCAGCGGTCCCGTAACTCGTCTTCCCCCTGTTGTCGGTGGCGTACAGCTCGACGAAGCTGGCTCGACGCTCCCGCAGCATGGACAGCGGGAGCAAACCCATTTCCTGCTGCAGTTCTTGCTTGATGTTGGCGATGAGCTCGGCCCGCGCCGTGTCGACCGACCCGATCGTGCCTACCGTCGACGTCCCGTCGCCAGCGCCTTGCGCGCCATTCGCCTCCCTCGCCGGGCGCCGACGGATCTGCTCGCGCAAGCCGTCAAGGTTCGCCTCGTACACCGCGCGGTCGCCACCCTCACCGACCCGCGCGTGGAAGACTCCCAGCAGGAAGAAGCACGCCGATGTCGAGGCGAGCGAAACGACGACCAGAAACCGTTTCGAAGGCATGGCGGACAGCGACTCTCCCTGGGGGAGCAGACATATGAATATATCGGTGCCCGACCTTCCATGCACTCGTTGAAGGCACGGGCACTTGCGGGCAGAACCAGCAGAACGTCACCGCTTGAGCATTCGAACGAGGCCCCATCCGGCCAGAAACACAGCCACGCCAACGGCGAACAGTCGGGCGTCGGGCCCGAGCGGGCCGGCCGTAAAGAGGTCAACCAGCAGGATCCACATACCCAGAATCTGAATGAACCGGCCCACGTAGTAGAGTGCGACGGCCATCAGATGCGGTCGAAGTTCTTCTCGATTTCACGCCGCGTGAGCCGCAGCATCACAGGACGGCCGTGCGGGCAGATGGTCGAGTAGGCCGTGGCCCGCAGCTCGTCCAAAATGTGGGCCATCTTTTCGTACGTGAGCGGATAGTTGGCCTTGACCGCCCCGTGGCATGCCGTGAGAGCCGCGATGCGCCGAAGGGCCTCCTGCACATCAGCGCCCCGGTCAAGACCCTCGAGATCCTCGGCCAGCGCCCGGAGCGCCGTCGAGGTGTCCTGGGCGCGAAGCAGCGCCGGTACAGCCGTGACCCTGATCGCCGAGCCGCCGAACGGCTCCAGTTCGTAGCCGAGCCGCTGCAGCTCGACTGCACGGTCGGCCAGCGTCTGCCGTGCCGAGGGCGGACATTCGAGCACCATCGGCACCAGTAGCCGCTGCGACTCGAGGGGACCGGCTGACAGCCGCTGCATCACGCGCTCGAACAGGACGCGCTCGTGCGCCACGTGCTGATCGATAATCGACAGTCCCGCATCGTCCACCGCGATGATGAAGGTGTCGCGGAGCTGGCCGAGCGGGATCATCGGACGCGTCGCCTCCCCCAGCGGGGCCTCGTCGCTGACGGTGCGACCGGGCGCTGGCGGAGCCGGAATCGCAACAGGGGCCGTCGCAATCGGTGCCATCTCCCCGTCGGCGGGGGCCGCCGACGGAACGGGACGCCACCGGCTCGGGTACGACCCGCCGGCGAGCACGCCTGGAAGGCTGTGGGTGATCGGGACCTGAACGGCAGCGTCCGACCGCAGCTGAAACGCCGGCGCTTCGCGTGCGCCGAGGGTCTCCATCAGCGCCCGTCGCACCAGCTCGTGGATGAACGACTGATCGCGAAAGCGCACTTCGGCCTTCGTGGGGTGCACGTTCACGTCGACCAGCTCGGGAGGCATGTCCAGGAACAGGTGCACTTCGGGGCTGCGCTCCTTGATCGATGCCGTGCTGTACGCGGTGACGATGGCGTGCGCGATTGTACGGTCCTTGACGGTGCGCCGATTGATGAACACGTTCTGGGGACCGCGAGTCGGGCCCCTGTCGGCCAGCGCCGCAACGAAGCCTGACAGGCGAACGCGGCCCAGCTCCCGGCGCACCTCGAGCAGGTCGCTCCGTTCGCCGTACAGCTGATAGAGCCTGTCGCGCAGCGACGCCACCGGCGGACACTGGAGCACGGTGCGGCCGGCGCTGGCCAGCGTGAAGCCCACTCCCGGATGCGCAAGCGCAATCTGAGTCGCGACACGGGAGATCTGTGCGGCCTCGGCGGCATCGGACTTCAGGAACTTCCGGCGGGCCGGAAGGTTGTAGAAGAGGTCGTTGATTTCGACCACCGTGCCTTCAGCCGCCGCACTTTCACACGAGGATGCGAGCACCCCGCCATTGACACGGATCTCGGTGCCGCTGTCATGGCCGCGCGCTCGCGTGCGGAGCAGGAAATGGGAGACCGACGCCATTGACGGTAAGGCTTCTCCCCGGAATCCCAGCGTTCGGATCGCGGCCAGGTCGTCCGCGCTGCGAATCTTGCTGGTCGCGTGCCGCTCGATCGCGATCCTGGCGTCTTCGGGTGTCATCCCCTCCCCGTCGTCGTCGACCCGGACCTGCGTCTTGCCGCCGAACTCGACGCGAATTCCGATCCGGCGCGCCCCTGCATCGATGGCGTTCTCCACCAGCTCCTTGACCACCGACGCCGGCCGCTCGACGACCTCGCCGGCGGCGATCTGGTTCGCCAGCTCGTCCGGCAGGCGCACAATCCTCGCCATCAGATCCAGCGCTTGACGCGAAACATGGCGAGCATCGCACCCACCACGGCGGCCATGAGCGCCGAGAGCCACCAGAACTGCACCCCATCGCTGCCGGGGAACCGTGGCAGCGGAATGTTCATTCCCCAGAGGCCGGCCATCAGGGTCAGCGGCATGAAGATCGTGGAGACGATAGTCAGAACCTGCATCACCTGGTTGAGGCGGTTGGAGACGTTGGTCAAGTGCGCCTCGAGGATCCCGGTAATCCGATCCTGGAAGATCATTGCGTCGTCGGCGATCCGCACGAGGCTGTCGTAGATGTCGCGAAACCGGAACGACAGGTCCGTGCCGACGTCCACGAACTCACGCCGGGCCAGGCGGGCGATGACGTCGCGCTGCGGCGTCACAATGCGGCGCAGCGCCGATACCTGCCGCTTCTCGTCGAGGATCTGCCGTACCAGGCCGGGCCTCGACCGCCCGATCACGGCTGTCTCGAGGTCGTCGAGGCGATCCTCCAGTTGATCGACTTCGGGCCGGTAATGATCGACCATCGTGTCGACAATACGGTGAAAGAGCGCAATGGGGCCCTCGCTCATGATCTTCGAGTTTCGGGTCACCATCTCCCGAAGGTCGGAGACCGATCGCGAATGGCCGTCATGGACGGTCACGAGGTAGGTGGGGCCGATGAAGAAGTCGACGTCGTGTGTCGTGAAGCCTTCCATCTCACCGCGGAGGCGGATGCCGTGCAGAACGGCGTACAGATAGCCATCGTACGCTTCGATCTTCGGGTAATGCACCTCGGCCATCGCATCCTCGACCGAGAGTGGATGGAACGCGAACGTGTCGCTGAGAATGAGCGATTCAGGAATCGAGGGCTGGGCCAGATCGACCCAGAGATAGACGTTCGACGCCGGATTAAGCCAGGCGCGGTCGAGACTCGTCGCTGGCTCGGTCTGGCCGTTGCGATGAACAAAGATCGTCAGCATGGCGCGCGCGTTCGACGCGATCAGTCTCCGACGCGGACCGACAGCGCGGCCTGGGCCGCCGCCAGTCGAGCGACCGGCACACGGTACGGCGAGGCGCTGACGTAGTCCATTCCGACCGTCTCGAAGAAGTGGATCGATGCCGGGTCGCCACCGTGCTCGCCGCAAACACCCACTTTCAGGTCCGGACGGGTTCGCCGGCCGAGCTCCACGCCGGTACGAACCACCATTCCCACGCCTTCGGTGTCGATGGACGCGAACGGGTCCCGGTCCAGGATCTTCTTGTCCTGGTAGATCCGGAGGAATTTGCCGCTGTCGTCCCGTGAGAATCCATACATGAGTTGTGTCAGATCGTTGGTGCCGAAGGAAAAGAATGCGGCTTCGCCCGCTACGCGGTCCGCGGTCACTGCCCCCCTCGGCACCTCAATCATCGTTCCCACCAGGTACGCGACTTTCACGCCCTCGCCATTCATCGTCTCGGCGGCCACACGGTCGACGATGGCTTTCTGATCGCGCAGTTCCTTCACGTCTCCAACCAGCGGAATCATGATCTCGGGAACAACCTTCACGCCTTCCTTGACAAGGCGACAGGCGGCCTGAATGATGGCCTTTACCTGCATTTCGGTGATCTCCGGATAGGTGATACCCAGGCGCACGCCTCGGTGGCCCAGCATCGGGTTGAATTCGTGTAGCTGTTCAACGCGCTGCAGCAGGCGGCGCTTCTCCTCGATCTCCGGCCCTGCGATGCCCGCCGCCTCCAAGCGAGCGATGTCGACCATCAGGTCTTCGCGCTTGGGCAGAAACTCGTGAAGCGGCGGGTCGAGGGTTCGAATCGTAACCGGGCAGCCATGCATGGCCTTGAAGACGCCGTAGAAATCGTCTCTCTGAAGGGGCAACAGCTCGTTCAGCGCCCGGCGACGATCCGCTCCGTTGTCGGCCAGAATCATTTGCTGCACGATGGGAATCCGTCCCTCGCCGAAGAACATGTGCTCGGTCCGGCAGAGCCCGATGCCGCGGGCTCCAAACGCATAGGCGAGCTCGGCCTGGTCCGGCAGGTCGGCATTGGCCCTCACGCCCATCCGGCGCAGCTTGTCGGCCCACGAGAGGAGCAGCTCGAACCGTTGATAGAGGTCCGACTGGACCGGCTTCAACGCCCCGGTGAGCACCTGAAGAATTTCACTGGGCGTCGACCGCACCCGGGCGAGCTTCACCTCTCCCGACAGCCCATCGAACGAGAGGTAGTCGCCCTGCCTGAGGGTTCGGCCGTCGACGTGAAGGGTCTGCTCGGCCTCGTCGATCTCCAGTGCGCCTGCGCCGACGACCGCGGGTTTCCCCATCTGCCGGCCTACAACCGCGGCGTGCGAGGTCATCCCGCCCGTGGCCGTGAGGACACCCTGCGACACGAACATCCCGTGGATGTCGTCGGGCACAGTTTCGTGCCGCACCAGGATGACCTGCTTCCCTTGACCGGCCCACTCTACGGCGCGCTCGGCCGAGAACACGACCTGACCGCACGCCGCTCCGGGCGAGGCCGGCAGACCCCGCGTCGCGAGGGGAATGGAGTTCCATTCCACCTGATCGAACCCGGGCGCCAGCAGCTGCTTGAGCGACTCCGGATCGACGAGCAGGACCGCGTCTCTTGGCGTGATCAGCTTCTCGGTCACCAGGTCGGTGGCGATCACGACGGCCGCATGGCCGGTCCGCTTGCCGCTTCTGGTCTGGAGCATGAACAGGCGTTCGTCCTGGATCGTGAACTCGAAATCCTGGACATCCTTGTAGTGCTGCTCCAGCCGCGTGGTGATCTCTCGCAGCTGCGCATAGGCCTTCGGCATCACGCGCGCCAGTTCAGCGA
>CAZCEL010000167.1:0-9112 GCA_964497175.1 uncultured Bifidobacteriaceae bacterium | reverse complement strand
GTCTCGACCGTCGTTCCCCAGATGGCGTCGATGCACATTCGCACTCCGGCAGCGTGCAGATGGGGCTCGAAGGTGACGAGCTTCGTGTGCTCGGTCAGCGTCGAGAAGCTTTCGAGCAGCTGGTTGGCCTCGTTCGATCTGATATCGATGTCGCGAACGGCGCCGCCGAACCCTGTCCGGACCTCCTTCTTCGGGGTATAGCCCTTTGGATGGAACCTGAAGCCGTACAGCACGCGAGCCTTGGTCGGGCGGCCAGTCGAGTGGAGGTGGGCGGAGGGGAAGACGAGTTTTGACCCGGCCTTCAGCAGCCGGCCGGCGTCGGGGTCGAGAATGTCGGCGTTGCGCCCGACTTCGTGAACGGGCCACCGCAGCGCAGCGGCGCCCGCCTCCGGCTTGCCATCCGGACCAATCGTGGACCACACCAAGTGGTGAACGGCAAAGCGCCCCCCGATCGTCTGCCGGTCCGATTTTCCACTCGGCAGGTCATTGACCTCCCGCATCTCGACCGACGCGACGTATCGATCTTCGGTCAGCCCGGTCTCCGCTACACCGATGGGACCCCACCAGTCGGGGTCCGTCGCTCCCACTTCCACGGTTGGAGACGAGACAATCAGGTCTGGCTTCCCCAGCTTCCACTCCGTGTCATCATCGAACACGAGCGGTGGAGGCATGTCAGCCGGGTTGCCGCGTGGCGCGCCGCTGTCGACCCACCTGGCGATCTTGTCGATTTCCTCGTCGCTCAAGGACACGTCGTTCTTGAACTGCTGGATGCCGACATCCTTCTCCACGTACCACGGTGGCATCACGTCGGGCTTGCTGCGCAACCCGGTCCGCAGCTTCACGGACCTCGCCCACGGACGTACCTCTTCGTACGTGACGAGCGACATCGGCGCCGTCGAGTCCGGACGATGACAGCCCTGGCAGCTCCGCTGGAGGATCGGCGCGATGTCTCGGGTAAAGGTCACCTGCGCGCCTGGCGTGCCCTGCCCCGCCACCGCCGGCACGGCGAAAGCCGCCAAGACGAGGGCCCCAGCGGCCATGTCCCTGAGGTCTGGCTTCTTGCAGTGCATGTCATCTCCTTCCCCGAGAATTTTCCGAGGGGGTGCGAAAAAACTCCCGCACGCAAGCCCGCTCGATCGCTCAAGCTGTCGTCTACGTGCCCTCTCGAAGCTGTAGCGGAGCCCGGGTGCAACGAGTGTGCCGTGCAGAAATTCCAGACCGACTGCGCCCGCATTTCAGCGGTGTATACTCGCGACTGATGGGGATCCGGCGGTTCATTGCCTGCGTGAGCCTTGCCGCGGCCGCGGCCTCGATCGAGCCCGGGGCGCAGCTGCGCGTCGCTCCCCTCGACGACACGCAGGGCCACGTCGCGCTGGGTCTGGCGCTGCGCCATCTTGCCAACGCTGGCATCTTCATGATGGCCACCGCACACCCCGACGACGAGAACAACGGCCTGCTGGTGATGCTCAATCGGGGACAAGGCTACCGGACCGCGCTCGCGACCGCGACGCGGGGAAGCGGCGGTCAGAACGAGATCGGAACCGAGCTCTCCGAGGCGCTGGCGGTGCTGCGGACCGAGGAGCTCGCCGCGGCCCATCGCTTCGACGGGGCCGAGCAGTACTTCACGCGCGCGGTCGATTTCGGGTTCTCGTTCAGCATCGAAGAGACACTGGAGAAGTGGGGCCGGGATGAGATTCTCGGCGACTTCGTCCGTCTGATCCGGACGACTCGGCCCGACGTCATCGCCGGGCTGTGGCCAGGCGGCGCCGCGGGCGGCCAGCATCACCAGGCCTCCGCCCTGCTGGCGCTCGAGGCCTACAAGGCGGCCGGCGATTCTTCGAGGTACCCCGAACACGTCAAGGCCGGTCTGCGCGCCTGGCAGCCGAAGAAGTTCTACTACGGCCTTCCGCCGTTCATGCCCGCGGGCGCGACGCCGAGGTCCGGCAGACAGGTCACCGTGAATCTCGCGGTCTTCGATCGCCTGCTCGGCAAGACCTACGCCGAGATCGGGGCGGAGGCGCGCAGCATGCACATGTGCCAGGGTACCGAGCAGCTGCTGGCGCTTCCCGGGCCCTCCGCCGCCAGTTACGAGCTGGCGGACAGCACGATTGCCGGTCAATCGCAGCGCGAGGAAACCTCGCTCTTCGACGGGATCGACACATCGATCCAGGGTCTGGCCCAGCTGGCCGGCGGCAAGGCGCCGCGGGATCTGACGTCGGGTCTGGGCGCGATTGCGTCGGCGGTCCAGTCGGCCCAAAAGCAGTTCGATGCGTCCAGCAGCGAGGGCGTCCTTCAGCCGCTGCTGGCCGGCCTTCGCACCGTGCGCGCGCTGCGCGGGCAGCTGCGATCGATGGCGCTGTCGGACGGGGGCCGCTTCGAAATCGACTTCCGGCTGCGGCAGAAGGAACGCGAGTTCCAGCAGGCCATTCTGATCGCCAACGGCATCCGCGTCGAAGCGCTTGCCGATGATGGTGTCGTCGTACCGGGACAGGACGTGGGTCTGTCGCTCACGGTGGCCAACCGTGGCGCGGCCGACGTCACCGTCAAGCAGATCAGGATCGAGGGGTTCGACGGCGATGCGGGCTGCACGCTGAGCTCGCTCGGCGTCGGAGCAGCCGCGTCAGCGCCCGTGCGGCGAGGACGCGGCCGCGGCGCCGCGCCGGCTGCCGTCCCTGTGGGTGCCCCGACATCGGCGCTTCGCAGAGATCAGGTCGCGCGCTGCCAGCCGACGCTTCGTGTTCCGGCGAACGCGCGGATTTCCGAGCCGTACTGGCAGCGCGAAGGCGAGGCCGGGCGCTACACGCTGGAGCCCGACGCGCCGTTCGGCCTGCCGTACCGGCCCACCGACTTCTATGCACAGGTGACCTTGGCGTTTGCCAGCGGCGACGAGGTGATTCACGGCCTCACGGTGCAGCACCGCTACGAGGGCGGACTCTTCAGCGGCGAAAAACGTTCGGAGCTGCTGGTGGTCCCGCCGGTCTCGGTGAACGTGTCGCCGGAGATCGTCATCGTTCCTTCCTCCGCGCTGCTGCCGCCAGCGACGCCCCCGCCCCCACCCGTCGGTCAGGCACGGGGTGGAACCGGAAGGGGTTCAGCGCCCTCCGCGGGCGGACGAGGTGCTGCCGGCCAGACAGGTCGAGGCGCAGCGGGCGCCTCGGCGCCGGGCGCGGGTCGAGGACGCGGCACGACGCCGGCACCCCCGGCGCTGCCTGCGTCGCCTCCACCGCCGGCGGCCCCCGGCACGCTGCCTGGCGATCGGGAGATCCGCGTCACCGTCGTGAACGGTTCGAACACACCCGTGTCCAGCCTGGTGAGACTGCAGCTTCCTGCCGGATGGACGGCCACGCCGGCCGAACGGAACGTCAGCCTGTCGCGCGAGGACGAGTCGCAAACCATCCGCTATCAGGTGAGGCCGGCGACGGGCACCTCCGCCGGCGCGTACCGCATTCGCGCCATAGCGGCGGCCGGGGAGGCGTCGATCGATCGCGGCTACCAGGTGATCGAGTATCCGCACATCCGCCGGCAGCATGTCTTTCGTCCGTCCGAGGTCACCGTCAGGGTCACCGACGTCAGAACGGCGCCCAACGTCACGGTCGGCTACGTCATGGGCGTCGGGGACCAAGTGCCTTCGGCCATCGAACAGCTCGGCGTGAAAGTGGATCTGCTCGGACCAGACGCGCTTGCCTGGGGCGACCTCGCGAAGTACTCCACGATCGTGACCGGCGTGCGCGCGTACGAGCGCCGCGCCGATCTGCGATCCCACAACGGGCGGCTCCTCGAGTACGTGCGCAACGGCGGTACCCTCGTCGTGCAGTACAACAAGATGGAGTTCAACGACGCCCAGTTCGGCCCCTACCCGGCGGCGGTCGGCAACGACCGTGTGGCGGACGAGAACACCCCGGTCGTCATCCTGCAGCCCTCCGATCCCGTGTTCAGCACCCCGAACAGGATCACCGACGAAGCCTGGAAGGGCTGGGTGCAGGAGCGTGGACTTTACTTCCTCGGCGAACGCGATTCGCGATATCGCGACCTGATTTCGCTCGAGGACCCGTTCCCCAACAACCGCGGCGAGAAGCGGGGCGCGCTCGTATCGACACAGTTCGGCAAGGGCCGGTGGGTCTATGTCGGCCTCGGATTGTGGCGGCAGCTTCCCGGCGGGGTTGACGGGGCCTATCATCTGCTGGCCAACCTCATCAGCCTCGGCGCCCAGCGATGACGGCCAGGAGCGTTGCTCGCAGTCGGGCCGGCGCGCCGGCGATGCACGCAACGGCACACTACCCTCCTCGCGAACGTCCGACCGTGGCTCTGCAATTCTGACGAGTGACGGGTCTATGGTGCTCGTCGTTGGCGCCGGCCCCGCAGGCGCGACCGCCGCCAGGACGCTCGCCCGCGCTGGAGTAACCGTCCGGCTGCTCGATCGGTCAAAGTTTCCGAGGAACAAGCCGTGCGGCGGAGGGATCAGCCTGCGCGTGCTTGCCAGGTTTCCGTATCTCGAGCGGGAGCTCGGGACGATTGCCACGCACAAGGTGGCCAGGCTGAGGCTCGAAGGCCCGGACGGCGAAGGGACCGACATCGAGTCCGACGGCCCGGCGGCGCTGATGATTCGGCGTGTCGAGTTCGACGCGCTGCTGGTGCGCCTGGCCGAGGAGGCCGGCGCCGAGCTCGTGACCGGTGCCGACATCGTGCGTGCGTCGGAGGGGAGCGGGACGATCGCGCTCGAGTCGCGCGACGGCCGGCGCTTCGAGGCGCCGATGGTGATTGCTGCCGACGGCGTGTACAGCCCCGTCGCCAGGCGCCTGGGGATACATCGTGGGTGGCCGCCGTCTGGTGTGGCGCTCGACATGATGGAGGAGACCGGCCGCGAACATCTTCGCGATGTCGATCCGACCGCCATGTGGGTCGCCTACGGGTTCGATCCTGGTCGTGCGCCGAGAAACGGTGACAAGCGTGCGGCTGAAGGGTACGCATACGTCTTTCCGAAAAAGGACCACGTGAACGTCGGCATCGGCTACGTGCTGAGTCACTTTCGCGAAGCCGTCGGCGGCGCGCCGTACGACCTTCAGCGCGGGATTGTCGACTACCTGCGGCGGCGCGAGCTGGTTGAAGGCGACTCGGTCCGGGAGAATTTCACGCCGTACGCCATCCCGGTCGGCGGGCCGCTCCGCCGGCCCGGTCGCGGGCCCGTCCTGCTTGCAGGTGATGCCGGCGGCTTTGTCAACGGCGTGACGGCCGAGGGTATCTACTACGCGATGGTGACGGGAGAGCTGGCAGCGCGAACGATCATCGAGACGGGGCGAACCGCGGTCGCATCGCTGGCGGCACGCTATCGCCGCGCCTGCGATCACGAAATTGGCGCCGAGCTGCGCGACGCCGTGCTGCTGCAGCGCTATCTCTTCGCGGACCGGCGCAGAATTGCACACGTCATCTCCGGGGCTCGCACCGATCCGGCGACCACGCGGAAGGTCCTGGATTTTGCAGTCGGCCGTCTGACATACCGGCAGTTGCGGCGAGGCCTGCTGATGCGGTCGCCGCTGCTGGCCGGCCAGCTCCTGTGGGAGCGGCTTCGCACCATGCTGGCGTCCGCGCGGTCCTTCAATGCCGTACGCGTTTGATCCGCACGTCGAGCACCTGCTCCGGAGAGCGGGCTTCGGCGGACGCCCGGACGAGATCGACACGTACCGCGCGGAATCGTTCACCGGCGCCGTCAGCCGGCTGATCAACTACGACCGCATCCCCGACGATGTCGACACAAAGATCGGCAGGCCGGGGTACGCCGGTACGACCTCGCGCGGCCCCTTCTCGCCGAACACGAGTATCGTCGACGCCCGGCAGCGGTGGCTGTTTCGCATGATCCATACGGAGAGGCCGCTCCAGGAGAAGATGACGCTTTTCTGGCACAACCACTTCGCGACCGCCTACGCCAAGCTGGCCGGACAGGTGGGCGCCGCCGACGCGACGCGCTACATGGCGGCCAGGCCTGCCGAGGATCCGGGGCAGGTCCGCGGTCAGATCGAGATGATCCGCGACAACGCCCTCGGGAATTTCCGCGATCTCCTCGTGAACATCGCCAGGGACACGGCGATGCTGCTCTGGCTCGACGGCTACACGAACACCAGGCAGCGGCCGCAGGAAAACTTCGGCCGGGAGATCATGGAGCTCTTCACGATGGGCGTCGGCCACTACACGGAAGAGGACGTGTACGCCGCCGCGCGCGTGTTCACGGGCTGGAACCTCACGCGACGCGGTCCCGCCGGCGACCGCACTTCGCGCTTTGAATTCCTGTACATTCCAAACAACCACGACACGAGTGCCAAGACGTTCACCTTCCCCATCTACGGCGACGGTGGACGAACGATTCCCGCCCGGTCGGCGGCCCAGGGGATGCAGGACGGCCTCGATCTGATCGATGCGCTCGCCGCGAGCCCGCACACGGCGCGGTACCTGGCGACGAAGCTGTACCGGTTCTTCATCTCGGAGTTCGCCGATGTCGACCAGCCGTGGGTCGAGCGCGTCGCGAGCGTCTACCAGACGAGCCGCTACGACATGAAGGCGGTGATGCGTGAGGTGCTGCTGTCGAACCAGTTCTGGGACCAGAGGCACTTCTTCGCGCGGTATTCCTGGCCTGTCGAGTTCGCCGTGCGTGTGGTGAAGGACGTCGGCTGGACCGGCTTCTCGGTCTTCGACATGGTGACGCCGCTCGGAAACATGGGACAAAACCTCTACGACCCGCCTGACGTCGCGGGATGGGACCTCGGCAAGGGATGGTTCTCGACCGGCTCGATGCTGGCGCGGATGAACTTCGCCTCGACGCTCGCCGCCAATCAGCGATTCAACCTCGCGAACCGGGCGCGGCCTGCGGCGAGCTCGCCCGCGGCACTTGTCGCGCACGTGCTCGAGTCGCTCAGGACGCCGGCCCTCGATCGCGCCGTGACCGGGGAGCTTGCCGACTACGTGCTCGCAACCGGCCCCTGGACCGGCAGCCTTCCCCAGCTTCAGGCCAAGGTTCCCGGACTGGTCCATCTCGTGGCAGGAACGCCGGAGTATCAATTCGTATGAAGGTCACCAGACGCCAGTTCGTCGGCACCGGCGCCGCGGCCTTCACCGTCACGTTTGCCGCGCCGGAGTTCCTGAGCGACCTGGCCAGGGCGCAGGGTGCCCAGGGCCGCAACTTCGTCGTCCTGTACCTTGGCGGGGGGAACGACTCGCTCAGCATGTTGATCCCGTACACCGATCCCTTCTATGCGCAGAGGCGGCCGACGCTCGCCATTCCGTCTGGCAACGTTCTGCAGGTCGGCACTGATGCCTCGCGCGTGCCACTTGGCTTGCACCCGCGGCTCACCGGCGTCAAGCAGATCTTCGATCGCGGCCACCTCGCCTTCGTGCAGCGCACCGGCTACCCGAACCAGAGCCGGTCGCACTTTCAGGGCACCGACATCTGGGCCACGGCCAATCCGGCCAACTACGCGGGCCTCGGGTGGCTTGGCCGGTATCTCGATTGGCTGCCTTCGCCGGTCGACCCGCTCGTCGGCTGGAACACGACGCGCGATCTGCCTCGGGTGCTGCAGGCGGCGCAGGTGTCGGTGCCGGCCATCCCGAATCCTGCCACCTACGCGTTCGCCAGCCCGAACACCGGCGTCGAGGCGGCGGCCGAGCGAACCGCCGCGCTGCGCATCAACTCGCACGTGCCCGTCGACAAGCCCGACGTGGCGTTCGTGTACGCCAACGCCCAGGCGGCGATGGCGACGCTCGACCGCGTGGCGACTGTGGCGAGCTACACGGGGACGGTCGCCTATCCGGCGAACAACCCGCTGGCGCAGGCGCTGCGCGCCGTTGCGGGCGCGATAGTCCTGGGCATCGGCACGAAGGTCTTCTACGTGTCAACCGGTGGGTACGACACCCATTCGCTCCAGAACACGAACGCACTCAATGGCGCGTACTACAACCTGATGCGGACGCTGGATGATGCGCTGGGTCTGTTCTACATGGACCTGAACAACCAGGGCCTGCTGAACGACACGCTGCTCATGAGCTTCTCGGAGTTCGGCCGGCGGATCGGCGAGAACGGCAGCACCGGCACCGATCACGGCGCGGGCTCGGTGATGATCCTGCTGGGAGGCCGGATCAGCGGCGGCTTGTACGGGACGGCGCCCAGCCTCAATCCGGATCCGTCCAACCCGACGCTCGAGAACAACGGACAGGATGTGCGGCACGAGACTGATTTCCGATCGGTGTACGCGCGCGTGGCCGACCAGTGGCTCGGCGCGGATTCCCGCGCGCTGCTCGGCGGCGATTTCAGAAATCCGAGCCTGACCTTCATCTGACGGCACCTGGGCGAGGGCGAGGACGCCGGCGTGCCGCCTCATGCGCCTCCGTGCTTGACGTAGGACCAAGACTTGCCGGCGAAGGACAGGCTGCCGCACGGAATGACACAGCGTTAGCGTGCTTCCTGAGCGCCCTGTTCCGGAAACAGCCCCGGCATCCACCGTGCCGCAAGCGCCGCCGGGAAGCTGATAAACAATGGCGCCCGCGTGCTCTTGGAGGACAGCACGCCGCGGTCGAGCAACGCAGCAACGACCCGCCGCGCTGCGCGTTCGCTCGCACCGAGGAGTGTGGGAACATCGCCGCGCGCCAACTCCCCTCGGAACAGAATCGCCTCGAGCACCTGGCCGGACTTCGCAGGAAGCGTTCCCGCGCGAATCTCTTCCTCCGCCCAGAGCAGAATCCGGTCACGCAGGCGATCGGGCTGCACCAGCCGCTCCATGAACCGCACCTGGTCGAGACAGATCTTCAGGAAAAAGTTGGTGAACTCGGCGAGCGCTTCCTCGCTGAGCGCGCCGCGACCGTCGAGATCGTGGCGGCGCGGTGCATCGCAATTCATCAGATGCTGCTTGTACTCCGCGGCATGCCGCGCGAGGCCGCGCGCAATGGACCAGACGCTTCCGGTGTCGAGCACCTCCAGCAGGCTCGCGTGCGACATCAGTCGCGCCACGCGCCCGTTCCCATCGGCGAACGGGTGAATCCAGAGCAGGCGGTGATGTGCGGCAGCGGCCGCCAGGATGGTTTCCGATCGCCCGAGCGGGAAATAGACCTGCTCGAAGCGCGCCAGGAACCG
>CAZCEL010000166.1:0-9132 GCA_964497175.1 uncultured Bifidobacteriaceae bacterium | reverse complement strand
CGGCGCCTCGCGAGGCGCCGAGGAGCGTTCACAGTACACGTGTTCCTCGGCAATGAGGTCGCCGACGAGGAGGATGTGACGCGAGGCGAAGAGGTCGATGATCGCCAGCAGCCGCGCTTTTCGCTCCGCTTCGCCGGGCAAGGGGTGGACCGATCGAGCAATCAGCATGAGCCGTGTTCACCGTGTGTTCATGAGCACCCAGCTCACCGCCTCGATCAGATTGTCGACGAGCGCGTCTGCGCTCAGTCCGTCAGGTGGGCGCGTTGCCTCCAATGCGCCGTACCCGGTCCGCACCAGCACACCGCGCGCGCCGACCGTCCGCGCAAGCTGCACGTCGAGCCAGCGGTCCCCGACCGCAAACGACAGCTGCGGGTCGACCCCCAGTTCCCGAACAGCACGGTCGACCAGGCCTCGTGCCGGCTTCCGGCACTCGCAGACACACGTGTACTCCGGGATTCGGCCGTGAGGGTGGTGGGGGCAGTAGTAATACGCGTCGATACGCGCCCCCCCTTTCGCCAGCAGGTCGGCAATCCGCGCGTGCACGACGCCGACGGTGTGCTCGGTGAAGAACCCACGAGCCACGCCCGACTGGTTGGTCGTCAGCACCACGAGGATGCCCGCCCTGTTCAGGGCGGCAATCGCCTCGATGCTCCATGGATACAGCTCGATGCGCTCCGGGCGATCGAGGTACCCGACCTCCTCGACGAGAGTGCCGTCCCGATCGAGAAACACCGCCGCCTGCCCTGCGCGGGTGGCTCTCATTGGAGCGCCGACCTCATGGCGGCCAGCACCCGATCGATCGTGATGCCGCGCATGCACCGGTGCGTCAGCGGACATTCACGCAGCATGCAGGGGCGGCACCATGTGGCGTTTGTCAGCACGGCGGTCTTGCTCGACCCCAGCGGCCGCGTCTCGCGCTCGTTGGTGGGACCGAACATCGCGGTCACGCTGACACCCAGGGCCGCGGCCAGATGCATGGCGCCGGAGTCGTTGGTGACGAGCGCGCGAGCGGCAAGCAGCACGCCGGCCAGGGTTGTCAGGTCTGTACGGCCGATGAGATCGATGACGCGCGCACGGGACGCCGCGGCCTCGAGAACCTGTGCGCCAGCGGGTGCATCGGCCGCCGTACCGACCAGCACGGCGCGGATCCCGTCGCCGTCCAGGTGATCGATCAGGCTTGCGAACGAGGCGCTCGGCCAGCGCTTGGCCCCGCCGTACGCCGCGCCTGGCGCAACAGCCACGAGCGGCGCTGCCTGATCCCAGCCTCGCGCGGCCATCAGCGTCCGAGCTGCGGCGCGGGGCCCGGACAGGACCGTCAGGCATGGCTCCAGAGGACCGCTCGCGAAGCCGAGCGCACGAACCAGGTGCTGATAATACTCGGCCTGGTGCACGCCCGAGGGCGCCGTGATGGCCCGCGTCAGCAAGGGCCCCCGGAAGTCGTGCCTGTATCCCCACCGCTCGGGGATCCCGGCGCGCCATGCGGTGACCGCGGCGGCGAACGAGTTGGGCAGGAGGATCGCCGCGTCGTACTTCTTCTGCTGGAGTGACGACACGATCCCGCCAGGTCCATCGACGGCGACGAGGCTGCTGACCGTCGGCGCGAGCGAGAAGAGCGGCGCAATCGATGCGCGCGCTGCCACGTCGAGCCCCGCGCCATCGCCCAGATGGCGTCGCACGTCGGCGATCGCGGGCAGCGCCATCACGGCATCGCCCAGCCAGTTCGGCGCGAACACGACGAGGCGCGTCATGCTCGTCGCCACCCCGGCCGGCTGACAGGCGCGTTGCCGCGATCCGACCGCTGTGGTACGGTTTCCCGCTCCATGCGGTCGAGGCGTTCCGGCCAGTCGCTCCCCGCCAATCCTCTGCTGTCGGTGGTCATGCCCGTCTTCAACGAGCGTACCACGGTCGAGGAGATCATCCGCCGGGTGCTCCGGCTGCCGCTGCGCATCGAGCTCATCGTGGTGGACGACGGGTCGACCGACGGGACGGGTGAGGTGCTCGACGGGCTGCAGCGGGAGCTCGGATTCACGCTGCTCCGTCAGGCGAACGCTGGCAAGGGCGCTGCGCTCAGGCGAGGCTTCGCGACTGTCTCCGGGGATCTGGTGCTCGTCCAGGACGCCGACCTCGAGTACTCGCCCGAGGAATACCCGCAGCTCATCGAGCTCATCTGCCAGGGGCATGCCGATGTGGTGTACGGCTCGCGCTTTCTCGGCCGCCATCGCGTCTTCCTCTTCACCCACTACCTCGGGAACCGGATCGTGACGCTCGCCACCAACGTGTTGTACAACACGATGTTGACCGACATGGAGACCTGCTACAAGGTGATGCGGACCGATGTGCTGCGCTCCTTCACGCTCTCGTCGAACGGCTTCGGCATCGAGCCCGAGATCACGGCCAAGATTTTCAAGCGCGGGTACCGCGTCTACGAGATTCCGATCACGTACGCGGGCCGCGGCTACGACGAGGGCAAGAAGATCACATGGACGGCCGGGCTGGTCGCGCTCTGGGTGCTGATCAAGTACCGCTTCTCGGAGTGATCGCGAGGGGCGCGTGAAGATCGCGTTGCTCCAGATCAACCCGACCGTCGGCGATCTTGCCGGCAACGCGCGGCTCATCGCGGACGAGGTCGGCCGGGCCGCCTCGGAGGGGGCCGACCTTGCCGTGACCCCCGAGCTGGCGCTCGTCGGCTATCTACCGCGCGATCTCCTGCTGTCGAGCGGCTTTGCCGCCAGGAGCCGCGATCGGCTCGAGCGACTCGCGGTCGAGATCGGCCGGCTCCCGCCGACGCTGGTCGGGCTGCCGGAACCGAACCCGGCCGAGCAGGGGCGTCCGCTTTTCAATGCGGCGGCCTTGCTGAGGGGCGGACGGGTCGAGCAGTACTTCCGCAAGGCGCTCCTTCCCACCTACGACGTCTTCGACGAGGACCGGTACTTCGAGCCGTTTCACGGGGCGCAGATCCTCGAGCTGCAGGGCCGGCGGCTGGGCGTCAGCATCTGCGAGGACGTGTGGAACGACCGCGACTACTGGAAGCGCCGGCGCTACCACCGGGATCCGATTGAAGAGCTGGTGCGCGCGCGCGCCGAGGTCATCGTGAACCTGTCGGCCTCGCCCTTCTCGGTGGGCAAGCAGCGGCTGCGCGAGGAAATGCTCTCGCGGATGGCGGCCAGGCACGGCGTGCCGGTCGTCTATGTGAATCAGTTCGGAGGCAACGACGATCTGGTCTTCGACGGCCGGAGCACCGGATTCGGCGCGAAGGGCGAACTCCTCGCCCGCGGCCGCTCCTTCGCCGCCGACCTCGTCGTGTGCGACATCGACGAGGCCGCCCCCGCGGTGCCGCAGGAGGACTTCACGCCGGAGTCCGAGATCTGGCGGGCGCTCGTGCTCGGCACGCGGGACTACGCGCGCAAGTGCGGCTTCTCGCACGTCGTGCTGGGCCTGTCGGGCGGGATCGATTCGGCGCTGACGGCCGCAATCGCGGCCGAGGCCCTGGGCGCCCGACAGGTGCTGGGCGTCCTGATGCCCTCTCCCTACTCGAGCCGCGGAAGCGTGGACGATTCGCTCCAGCTCGCCGGCAACCTCGGCATCGACACGCTGACGCTGCCGATCGACCACGTCATGGCGGCCATGGATCGCACGCTGGCCGAGGCCTTCGCCGGCACGCGGCGCGATGTCACTGAAGAGAACATTCAGGCGAGGATCCGCGGCAACTTGCTGATGGCGCTGTGCAACAAGCGCGGCGCCCTGCTCCTCGCCACCGGAAACAAGTCGGAGCTGTCGGTCGGCTACTGCACGTTGTATGGGGACATGAACGGCGGCCTGGGCGTCATCGCGGATGTGCCGAAGATGGCGGTCTACCGGGTTGCCAGGTGGCTCAACCAGACGTCGGGCCGGGAGGTCATCCCGGACCCCATCCTGACCAAGGCGCCGTCGGCCGAGCTCAGACCGAACCAGACGGACCAGGACGTGCTGCCGCCGTACGAAGTGCTCGACGACATACTGCTGCGCCACATCGAGCGGCACGAACCGGCCGAGGCGATCGTCGCGGCCGGGTTCGACGCCGACACCGTGCAGAAGGTGCTGCGTATGGTGCGGGCGGCGGAGTTCAAGCGGACGCAGGCCCCGCCGGGCCTGAAGGTGACCGACCGGGCATTCGGGACGGGCTGGCGGATGCCGATTGCGGCGAAGATCGATTACTGATAACTTTCGCACACTCGATCCATCTTTCTTGCGAGGTGAGCTGATGAGTCCGAAACACCTGATCCTGACAGTCGCTGCCGTCGCTGTGCTTGCCACCGCGCACGCCTCGTTCGCGCAGGCACCCGTCAAGTACGTCCGCTACGACGCAGGTGGGCGCATCGCCTGGGGCATCCTCGACAACGAGACCACCATTCGCGAGCTGCAGGGGTCGGTCTACGACGGCACTGCCAAACCGAACGGACGCACGCTGAAGCTCGCGGAGGTCAGGCTCCTGCCGCCGGCCGAACCCAAGAAGGTGGTCGCCGCCGGCCTCAACTACCGAAGTCACATCGGGCAGGCGTCGCCGGCCAAGTACGTGGGCCTCTTCGCGAAGTTCCCAACCTCGCTCACGGGCCACGAGGCCGACATCATCTATCCGGCAGACGCGACCGTGTTGCATTACGAGGCTGAGATCTGCGTCGTCATGGCGAAGCGAGCGCAGAACATTACCGAAGCGCAGGTCAGGAGTCACATCCTGGGCGTGGCGCCGTGCAACGACGTCAGCGAGCGCGCGTGGCAGAAGCAGGACCTGCAGTGGTTCCGCGCCAAAGGGGCGGACACCTTCGGCCCGATCGGCCCGGCCGTCGTCGCCAACGTGGACTACAACAAGCTGAAGCTCATCGGCCGCCACAACGGCAAGGTGGTGCAGGAGTCGACCTCAGATCTGCTGATCTTCTCCATCGACAACATCGTCAGCTATACGAGCCGGTACGTAACACTCGAGCCCGGCGATGTGATCTTCACGGGCACGCCCGGCACGACGCAGGAGATGAAGCCCGGCGATACCTTCGAGGTCGAGATTCCTGGAGTGGGCACGCTCCGGAACAAGATCGTGGCGGCGAGGAGAGGGACGAACTGAAGCCTAGCGTTCCCCAATTCGCGACTGCTCGGCTTCAGCGGTCGTCGCCTCGGCGTCGGCTTTCAGAATGTATCCGGCCTTGAGATTCTTCTGCGTGACCTCCCGCACCTTTGCGACGTAGCGGTCGCGGGTCGGGTAGAGCCGGGCGAGCGTCGCGGCGTCGAAGGGCTCGTGCGAGCCGTTCAGGAAGCAGAAGCCTGGTCCGCTGTTGACGCCCGTGTTGACCGCTGTCGGCACCGCGTGCTGCGACAGCCGGATGCCGCCGAGCGCGTTGCCCGCCTCGTCGCGCGCCATCACCGCGGGCGGGCCCACCGAGATGAGGTCGATCGGCGGCGCCGCTGGCGGCGGCGTGCCGTCCTTCACCCAGCGCACGAGATGATCGAGGGCGGCGTTGAACACGTAGTGAAACGGGATGTGGCTGTACGGCGGGCGATCGCATCCTCCGGGATTCGCCGTCGTGGCTGCTGGCGCTCCCGAGCGAGAGGCCGCCCCGGTCTGTCCGGGAGCCGCGGAACTGCTCGTTTGTCCTCCTCGTGTCGGCGCCACGCCGGAGGGTCCTGAACGCCCACCGCGCCCGAGCGGCGAGAAGGCAGGAGCTGTCGGGTTCCCATCGCGCGCGGCCAGGAGCCGCGAATAGGACGTGAACTTCAGGTCGACGTGCGAGTTGCCAGCGACTTCCCACGTCCGGAAGCGGCCGGTATCAGGCTGCCGGTTCACCGCCTGATTCTGGACATCGGTTTCGGCGAGCAGCTTCCAGACCGGGATGTCCAGATCGGTCCGCACGCGGCCGCCCCCACCGTGCAGGACCACCGCGTCGAACACCTTCGCGAGCGGATGCACCGAGTTGACGTAGATCCCGAGGCGGCCGGCAGACTGCGAGTGGCCTGTCGCAATGATCCGCTCGACTTTGAACCCGCCCATCACAGCGACCGCGCCCGGTGTACGGATCGCCTGCCCCGCCTGCGAGAAGACGTCGTACGACAGGTCGTCGTTGGTCACCGTGCCGGCGTGCGAGACGTCGAGCGAGCCGTAGCGGCTCGCGTTCCAGACCTTCAACGCCTCCACTCCAACCCGCTGGGCCGACACGCCGACCCATGCGTATCCCGATCGCATCAGATGCTCATGGGTCTGAAACCAGTCGATGTCGAGATCGCGGCCCGCCGTCACGTTGTTCCATTCGACGATGACGGTGCCGTTGAAGCGTGAGGGCGCTGCAGGCCGCCGCACGACCAACCGTGTCTTGAACGGGTGGTCGCCATCCACAACGGTGGCGGTGGCCAGCGGCGCAGTCGTGTATCGGCGGGCGGTGCCCTCCATGAAGAACTCCTCCTCGACGTAGCCGCGTGTCTTCAGGTCGACCGCGGCCCCGTAGAAGGGATAGTCGCGACCCGGGTCGCCGGGAGCCGCTGCGGGGACGGGGCCCGTCACCTTCGGTGCGGGCACGGGCGCGGCGTGCAGGCCGGCTAGCGCTGCCGGCAGCGCGACTGCCAGCACGAGACCCATGACGGCCCTGATGATCCGCCGAGTGAAGGAGGTTGTCATGACCTGGATCATAACAGTGCGGCTGGAGGCCGGCAGAACGTCCTTCGGCGGCTTCGGTGGATTAGACGCTTCGACCGAACGCGGCTCGCAGGTTCGTCCCCGCAGCCGCAACAGCCTCGCGTCCCCGATCGAGCACCGACCCGAGGCTGAAGAAGCCGTGGATCATGCCGTCGTAGCGTTGAAGCGTTACGGGCACGCCGGCGTCCTGAAGCCGTGCCGCGTACGCTTCCCCCTCGTCCCGCAGCGGATCGAATTCGGCCGTGATCACGAACGCGGGCGGCAGCCGATCGAGGGCGGCCGCACGAAGCGGCGAGGCCAGCGGGCTGTTGCCATCAGCGGCGCTCGGCAGGTAGTGGTTCCAGAACCAGCGCATGGCGTCCCTGGTCAGGAGATAGCCATCGGCGTTCGCCGCGTAGGACGAGGTGTCGAAGCGGAAGTCGGTGACCGGATAGATCAGCAGCTGGAACGAGAAGTCGGGCCCTCCACGGTCTCGAGCCATCTGTGCCACCACGGCGGCGAGGTTGCCGCCGGCGCTGTCGCCGCCAATGGCGACACGACCAGGAACCGCGTTGATGGACGGTGCGTTGGCGACCACCCACATCGCCGCGGCGTAGCAGTCCTCGGGCGCGGCCGGAAACTTGTGCTCCGGCGCCAGCCGGTAGTCGACCGAGACGACGGTGCACCCGGCCGCATTGGTCAGCGCACGGCACGTCGGGTCGTACGCATCGAGACTGCCGATCACCCAGCCGCCGCCATGGAAGTAGACCAGGACGGGGAACGGGCCCTGCCCCGCAGGCGTGTAGATTCGCGTGCGTATCTCCCCCTCGGCGCCGGGAATCGTCCGGTCCTGCACGGCGCCCACCGGCTCGGGGGCGTTCGTGCTGCCAAACAGCTGGTCGATCACCTGTCGTGCCGCATCGACCGGAAGCTCGTGGAGCGGCGGCCCGCCTGCCGCAGCGAGCTGGTCGAGAAATGTCTGCGCCTGAGGGTCAAGAGGCATCGATGTCTCCCTTCACGGCGAGTTCCGGGCTGGCGCCACGCCGGCACGCCCGCCCGCGTCGGGGAACAGATGGCGCTCCGGATCGGTCGCCACGGCGTTGTCCCGCCAGCGACGGTGCATCCACAGCCACAGGTCGGGATGGCGCCGCACGTACATTTCGAGCACGTCGGTGCACCGCTGCGTGAACTGCTGGATCGGATCGGCGGTCCCGTCAGGCGGCGGTTCGACCGGGTGCTCGTACACCATGCGAAAGCGCCCTCCGCCCTTCGGAAGCGCGAACAGCGGCACGACCTGAGCGCCCGTTCTGAGGGCAAGGGCCGCGACGACCGACGTGGTGGCCGCCGGGCGGTTGAAGAAGTCCACGTAGATCGCATCCTTGCTCTGGATATGCTGATCGATCAGGATGCCGACGCCCTGGCCGGCATGCAGCATGCGCAGCACCCGCCGGATGGTACCCGGACGATAGACGACCGTGTTGCCCGTTCGGGTGCGGATGCGCTCGAGCAGGCCGTTGAGCGCCGGGTTGTCGAGAGGCCGCGCCATGACGGCCATCGGCTGCAGCCGGAGCGCATGCACCATCGCCTGCAGCTCCCAATACCCGAAATGCCCCGTGACGAACAGCACGCCCTTGCCGTGCGCGTACGCGAGACGCACCCGTTCCTCGCCCTCGAACTCCACGCGCGCCAGCATGGCCTGCGGTGAAAGCGTGCTGAACTTGAGCAGCTGGACGAGCAGCCGCCCGAAATGGGCGAACGCGTGCTGGACGATTCGCCGCTGCTCGGCTGGCGACCGGCTCGGGAAGGCGGCGGCCACGTTGCGGCGCGCAATCCGGCGGTGCGCCACGTCGAACGCGTAGAACGCGAACCCGAGCGCGCTGCCGCACCAGTCGACAATCTGGGACGGCACGACTCGTACCAGCGCAATCAGCGCCCGGACTCCGAGGTACTCGAACCGATGCCTCACGACGGGACGTCCTGAGGCGTCTCTGCGGCGTGCGCCTGTGCTGAACGGGTCTCTCGCGCGCGGCGCACGCGCTCGATGAGCCATCGCGCGAAGCGCTCGCCTGGCTCTATGGTCACGGTCAGGGGCACCACCGCGATTCTCGCGTCCGGCGCGGCGACGCGCTCCAGCCGCACAGCGTCCTTTGCGGTCGTCACGATGCACGCGTCCTCGCTCCGGGCCATCCGCGCGATGCGCTCGACATCGCCCGGCGTGAACGCATGATGGTCCCGAAACCTGAGCGTGCGGACGACGCGCCAGAGGCTCGCGTCGAGGTCTTGGAAGAACCTCTCCGGCCTCGCGATGCCGGCGACGGCCACGACCCGTAGACCCTCCACGCGGCCGACGGGCGTCCCGTCGAGCCAGACCGCGGCTCCCAGCCCACGACGCATCGTGAACGCGTGACCGAGACCAACCGACGCGCACAGGCGCTCCAGCGGTGCACCGGTCGCGGTCGTGAGCAGCGCGTCGGTTGGTCTCGGTCACGCGTTCACGA
>CAZCEL010000165.1:0-9140 GCA_964497175.1 uncultured Bifidobacteriaceae bacterium | reverse complement strand
GCCGGGCTGCGGTTTGCAGGAAGCGCCTCGGGCACCAACCTGCTCGAGTGGCCCTTGGGCCGGTTCAGCGAACGAAGCGGGCAGGGACACCTGTCGGTCCTGCCACCCTCCGGCGTGGAGCCGATGGTCCCGTCGCTCGACGCCGCCCGGTCCGCCGATGCGGGCCACGCCAATCACGAGTGGGGTCCGTTCGGCCCGGCCGAACTTTCTGCGCATCTGCCACTCGCCGGCGACCTCACGTATCGGTTCGGCCCCGAGGTTGTCGAGATCGATTCGAGCCAGTTTGCCACGGAGCGGACCCATGTGTCGTTTTCGGGCGCCACCTCGTGGAGCGGCGAGGACCTGAGGTTCCGCTTCCGGGCGACGAGCGCGGACTGGCAGGAAAGCGACCAGGTGCTGGCCGGTGTTCTGACCAACTTCGGATCGCCGACCCGACCAACGCCCTTCGGCGGGCGCGGGGAATTTGACGGCACGCTGACCGGGTCCCTTCGCCGGTCACGGGTCGAGGGCACCTTCACCGGGGAGGATTTGCGCGCCTGGGACACGATCTGGGGCGAGGGGTCCGGCCACATCGTCGTCGAGAACGGCTACGTGCGCGTCACAGACGGCGTGGTGCGCCAGGACGAGTCGGAGATCCGTGCCGACGGATTGTTCTCGCTCGGTTACCCGCGGCGCGACGGCGGCGAGCAGATCAACGCCCGGTTTCGCGTCCGGTCGCGCGATCTCGACAGTCTCCGTCACGCCTTCGAGCTCGACGACTGGCCGGTCTCCGGGATCTTCAGCGGAGAGTTTCGACTGACCGGCCAGTACAACCGCCCGGTCGGTTTCGGCGCAATGACGGTCGACAACGGAACGGCGTTCGGCGAACCCTTCGAGCGCGGAACGGCGTCGCTTCGATTCGACGGTGGCGGCGTCCGACTCGACGCGGTCAATATCGGCAAGAGCGGTGGCGGCATCACCGGTGCGGCGTATGTGGGATGGGAAGGGACATACTCGTTCAACGCCGACGGACGGAAGGTGCCGATCGACCGGATGGCGTCGTTCCAATCGGCGCGCGCGCAGCCCTCCGGCATCGTCGAATTCACGGCCGAGGGAAACGGCCTGTTCGCCGAGCCCCGGTACGACGTGCGGTTCCGCGTCGACGATCTGGCGGTGGCCGGCGAGCCGGTCGGTCTGGTGACCGGAACGCTCGCGCTCCGTGGCGGCGAGATCAGCGGCGAGCTGGTCGCCTCGTCCCCGCGCCTCTCGATCACCGGCACGGGCCGGATCGCACTCAACGCGCGGGCGGAATCCGACCTGACCTTCCGGTTCCACGACAGCACGCTCGATCCCTACGTTCGACTGTTTGTGCCCAAGCTCTCGCCCTATGCAAGCGCCGTGGCGACCGGATCGGTGCGTCTGACCGGCCAGCTCGCCAATGTCGACCGGCTGCTGGTCGAGGCCACGGTGGACCGTGTCGACATCTCGCTCCTGGACAACGCCATTCCCAGCGCGCGCCCTCTCACGATCACAAACGCGAGACCGCTCCATCTGGCGCTGGATCAGCACGTGGTGCGCGTGCGGGACGTGGAGCTCGTGGGCGAGGAGACGCGCCTCACGATTGGCGGCACCGTCGAACTTCACGAGGAACGCATCGCGCTTGCCGCGTCGGGCGACGCCAGCCTCGGGATCCTGCAGGCGGTGTTCCGCGACGTGCGCGGATCGGGACACGCGGCCCTGACGGCAGCGGTCAACGGACCGCTCTATGAGCCGGCCTTCTCGGGGAGTGCCACCATCACGAACGGCCGCGTGCGCCATCTTTCGCTGCCCAATTCGCTCGACGGCATCAACGGCACCATCCGCTTCGATTCACGCGGCATCCAGCTGGACGACGTGGCCGCGACCGTCGGCGGCGGCCGAGTCCAGTTTGGCGGCCGCGTGGCCTTCGAAGGCTACCTGCCCGGTGACCTCAACGTCATTGCCCGGGGGGAGAACATCACGCTCAGGTACCCGGAGGGCGTGCGCTCCACCGTCGACGCGGACCTGGCGATTCGCGGCAACGTGAAGGCGCCGACGCTTGCCGGCGTGGTCACGGTCAGGAGCGCCGTCTGGAGCCGGCGCATCGACCCGACCGCGGGGCTCCTCGACTTTGGCCGGCCGTCGGCCCCCGAGGCCGCCACCGCGTCCACCTCGACTGTGCCGTTGCGTCTCGACATCGAGGTCCTCGTGCCGTCCACGCTCCGAGTGGAGAACAACCTCGCGCGACTCGTTGCCCGCGCCGACCTGCAGCTGCGAGGCACGCTCGACAGGCCCGTCCTGTTTGGACGGGCGGAAGTCGATCGCGGAGAGGTCACCTTCGAAGGTCGTCGGTACCTCGTCACGCGGGGCAACATTGATTTCACGAATCCGACCCGCATCGAACCGTTCTTCGATGTCGAGGCCGAGACCCGGGTGCGCGTGCCGGGGCAAACTTACCAGGTGATCGTGGGGCTGCTTGGAACGATGGATCGCATGCGGCCCGAGTTCAGCTCCGATCCACCACTGCCGGCGGCCGACGTGGTGGCGCTGCTGTTTGGCGAGGTCCGCCGGCCGCAGGGGCCTGGCGACGTGGAGCTGCTCGCGTACCAGAATCGAACCGATCGCCCGCGCGACGTGCTCACCACGCGCGCGACCCAGATCCTGGCCAATCCAGTGGCGTCCGAGGTCGGCCGCGTCGTCGAACAGACCTTCGGGGTGGACACGTTCCAGTTGTCGCCCTCTCTCATCGATCCCTACAGCCAGTCGACGATGCGCGTGAATCCCTCGGCTCGGCTGACGATCGGCAAGCGCATCTCCGATCGCGTGTACCTGACGTTCTCGCGCAGTCTCAGCTCGTCGATCGCGGACCAGATCCTGCTTCTCGAGTACGACGAGAGCGACCGCCTGTCCTGGATTCTCTCGCGCAACGAGGACTCGACGTACGCGATTGAGGTTCGAGTGAGGCACACCTTCTGATGTCTGCCCGGGCCGAGCCGCCCGTGACCGCCCCTTCCCAGCCATCGCGCCCCGCTGAGTCCCGCACGACGGCTCCGCTGCGCGTCGGAATGATTCTCATGGCGGCCGGGCTGGCCGTCTTGATGTCCGGCCAGTTCGCCGGGGCCGATGTCGCGGACTACCTCGAGAAACCCATCGTGGCGGTCAGGCTCGAACGCGAGGGTCGGCGGGTCACCGATCCCCGGCTGCAGACCATCATCGCGACGGAGGTCGGCGACCGCCTCCACATGTCGGCCGTGCGCGAGTCGATTACACACCTGTTCAGTCTGGGCCGGTTCGAGGATGTACGCGTGCATGCCGCCGCCGAAGGCGCGGGCGTGGCGCTCACCTACGAACTGCTGCCGCTGTATCCGGTCCAGGGCATCGTGTTCGTGGGCCTGGGCGGCGCCGAGGGGGTGAGCGGCGGCCGCCTGCGGCGAGCGATTACCGACCGGTTCGGAAATGCTCCGCGAATCGGGCGCGCCGCCGACATGGCCCGGCTGATCCAGGGCGAGTTCCAGGCAGCTGGGTACCCTCACGCGGCGGTCACGCTTCGCACCGACATCGAGCACCTCTCGGAGCGGTCAACGCTCGTGTTTTCGATCGAGCCCGGAACGCGGACCCTGATCGGGGCCGTTGCGGTGGCTGGCAGCTTCGGCGTGTCCTCAGCCGAACTGCTCGATCGCCTCGACATCGCCGTCGGCCGGCCGTATCTTCCCGAGGTGCTCCGCACGCGGATCGCGGCCCTTGTAGAAGCACGCCGCAGCCGCGGCTTCTACGCGGCGCGCCTGACCGTCGCGGCCGAGCTGATCGATCGGGACCAGCGCGCCCGCCTCACGGTCAGCGCGGAGGATGGCCCGCGCGTCCGGGTCGTGTTCAAAGGCGATCCGTGGCCCACCGACCGCCGGGCGGATCTGGTGCCGATCGCGAGAGAGGGCTCGATCGACGAGGACCTGCTCGAGGACTCCAGCATTCGCATCGAGCAGTTCCTTCGATCTATGGGTTATCGCGACGCGAAGGCGCCGTTCACCAGGGAAGCAACCGGCGGCGAGATGCTCATCACGTTCACGATTACGAGAGGTCCCCTGTACCGAATCAGTGAGCGAACCCTCACGGGTCCCGACCTGCTGCCGATCGGCTCGTTCGAACCCAGGCTGCAGGTGCGTGCCGGTCAGCCCTATTCCGCCGAGGCCCTCGAAGAGGATCGCCTGCTCATCGAGGACGTGTACCACCAGCAGGGGTTTGCGACCGCGCGCGCCGCGGTGCGAACCGAGGTGCTCGCACCACCTTCGGGTGGTGCCGAGGTGCCGGTCAAAGTGTGGATCGAGGTCGCCGAGAACGCGAGAACCGTGGTCGGTTCGGTGCGCACATCCGGAAGCGAGTCGGTCGCCGAACGCGAGCTGACCTCGCAATTGGGGCTGCAGCCTGGCGGTCCCTTCTTTCTGACGCAGATGGCCCTCGACCGCGACCAGGTCCAGCTGCTCTACGCCAATCTCGGGTACCGAAACGCCACCGTCGAGGGCAACCCCGGATTGAGCCCGGACGGCACGCGCGCCGATGTGGTTTTTACAGTGCGCGAAGGCCCCCGGCTCTTCGTCGATCACATCCTCATCGTCGGCAACCTGCGAACCAAGACCGCGACGATCGAACGCGAGCTGCAATTGAAGTCGGGTGACCCGCTCGGGCTGGACAAGGTCATCGAAAGCCAGCGGCGGCTCGCGGCCCTCGGTCTGTTCCGCCGTGCTCGCATCTCCGAGCTCGCTCACGGCGGCGAGGACAGGCGCGACCTGGTGGTCACCGTGGACGAGGCGCCGGTGACGACGATCGGGTACGGCGGAGGCCTCGAAGCCGGCCAGCGCATCAGACGAACCGAGGCGGGGGGGCTGGCGCGAGAACAGCTCGAGGTCGCGCCGCGCGCGTTCTTCGAAGTCGGCCGCCGCAACCTGTTCGGCAAGAACCGGTCGATCAATGTTTTCAGCCGCGTCGGTCTCAGGCCCCAGAGCGCATCGCGGTCGATCGAGGCTCCGACGCCAGGCGGCTACGGGCTGAGCGAGTATCGGCTCCTCGGGACGTTCCGCGAGCCGAGAGTGCGGGGAACCGCGGCCGATGCCTTCCTCACCGGCACCGCCGAACAGCAGCTGCGTGCCAGCTTCAACTTCGCCCGGCGTGCGTTCAGCGCGGAGATCGCCCGAAGGCTGACGCCGACGATCAGCGCGAGCGGCAACTACCAGATCCAGCGAACCGAGCTCTTCGACGAGCAGATCGCGCCAGCGGACCAACTGCTCGTCGACCGGCTGTTCCCGCAGGTGCGGCTGTCCTCGTTCTCGTCCTCGATCATCCGTGACGCACGCGACGACCCGTTGGATCCGGCCGCCGGGCACCTGCTCAGTGCCAACGGCCAGATTGCCGCGCGACGTATCGGCTCAGAGGTCGGATTTGCAAAGACGTTTCTCACCGGGCAGGTGTTCCGGACCCTGCCCGGGGCGCGTCGTACGATCGTCGCAGCGGCCGTCCGAGTCGGATTGGCCGCCGGCTTTCAGGGCGACGTCGGGCCGGTGGCGGTCTCCCTTCGAGACCTGCCTGCGAGCGAGCGGTTCTTTGCCGGCGGCGATACGACGGTGCGCGGGTTTGCGCTCGACCAGCTCGCCACGGTCGCCACCATCGACGCGAACGGCTTTCCGATTGGAGGCAACGCGCTGGTGATCCTCAACGCCGAACTGCGAATCCCGGTCGTCGGGGGATTCGGGGTCGTCGGATTCTTCGATGCAGGCAACGTCTTCGCTCGGTCGTCGGACGTCAACGTCGCCGATCTGCGGGGCTCGCTGGGATTTGGCGTGCGATACAAGTCCCCGCTTGGCCCCATCCGGATCGATTGGGGATTCAAGCTCGACCGCCTGGAATTCGCTTCGGGCGTGCGCGAGCCGCTGACGGCGCTGCACATCAGCCTTGGCCAGGCCTTCTGATGCGACACGGGCGGTCTGTGTGAGCGGCCGCCGCCTCGCCTGCGCGCTCGTCGGTGCGATGCTGGTCGGGGCAGCGCCGCGGGCCGAGGAGGTCATCGAACGCGTGCTGGCCGCGGCTGGCAGTAAGATCATCATGCTCAGTGACGTGCGCGCCGCGTTGGATCTCGGGCTCGTGGACACTGGCGGCGCGTCCGATCCGCTGCGCGAAGCGCTGACCCGTCTGATCGACAGGGCCCTGGTCCTCGCGGAGGTCGATCGCTATCTGCCGCCCGAGCCAAGCGCCGCCGACGTCGACGGCCGGTTCCAGGCTGTCACCGCCCGTTTCGCGTCGCGACCACAGCTTGCCGCAGCCCTCGCGCGGCTCGGGATCGATGAAGGCCAGCTCCGCGAGCGCCTTCGTGAGGACCTGCGCATTCAGGCGTACCTCGATCAGCGGTTCGTGGCCGACACCGCGGATCGCCACCGCGCGTTGGTCGACGAATGGGTGGCCGGCCTCCGGCGGCGCGCCGAGATCATCGACTTGTATCGACCGCTGCCGTGAGCCTCGAGTACGGTCGTGGACAGGTGTGCGCGGCGGCGCGCCTCGGAACCTGCGACGATCCACACAGCGGAGCAGAGCGAGTCGGCGAGGGCGGGCGGCGTCCGGGAGACGCCAGAATCGGCGCGCCGGGGTGACGCTAGCGACCCACGGTGAGAAACTGCGCGATCTGCAGCAGGTTGAATCCCGCATGGCTGACCACGGGCGCGATGACCGAACGCCGGCGCAGATAGATGGCCCCCCAGAATGCGCCCAGGACCGCCGTCGCGGCAGCCGCATCCGCACCCTGGAGCAGATGTCCCGCACCAAAGGCCGCGCTCGACACCACGAGACCGACGCGCGGTCCGCCGAGATGCTGCTCGAATCGATGCAGAAGGAACGCCCGCTGAAGTTCCTCTCGCACCCCGCCGGCGAGCACGACGACGACCGCGAACACGGCGGCCCCGCCGGGCGTGCGGATCAGATCCTGCAGCGGGTTGCTCTGAACGGTGCGCATCCACGGGGCGAACTGCTGGATGGGCACGAGGACGGCCAGGGCGACGAGAAAGGCCCAGCCAACCAGTGGCAGGCCAGCTCGCACCTCCGGGCCGACCCTGCGCCGTCCGAGAAAGAGCGCCAAGGGGGGCTCGCCGCGGGCTCGAAGAAAGAGCACAATCAGGCCGATGAGCAGCGCGGCGTCGGCCAGGGACAAACCGACGACATACGAGGGATTCAGCCCGCCAGTGCTCAGCAGGGGTCTGATACCAAGCGCGGTGAACGTGGCGCCCAACACGATCTGCGTTGGGTAATCCGAGCAGAGAATCACTTCGAGCAGCGCGGCGAGCCGCCCTCGGGCGGAGCCTCGGTCAAGCGCCGACTCGAGGGAGGGTGGCGGTGTCTCGGCGTTCACGCCGTAAGGGTACTGCACCCCTTGGCGGGTCTCCACTGCGCCGCCTGGCGGGCGGAGCGGACCAGCTCGCTGCGGACTTGAAACGAACGCATCCGGGAGCCACAATGTAAAAACGACATGGTGCTCGCTTCCGTGCGGGTCAGGAGTTGACCGTGAATGAGGTGATGACGCCGGTGCGCGACGTTCCTCATCAGGTCGCCGAGCGCGTACTCATCGTCGAGGACGACGCCGCCGCACGCGTCGGCCTGGAGCAGCTGGTCAGAAGCTGGGGCTTCCTCGCCGAGTCGGCGACCGATGGCGAGGACGCGCTCCAGAAGGTGACGACCTTCCGGCCGGCGATCGTGATTTCAGACCTCGTGATGCCGCGACTCGACGGTCTGGGTCTCCTGCGGACGCTGCAGTCGCAGGGAACCGACGTCACCACGCTGCTGCTGACCGCCCAGGGCACGGTCGACACGGCCGTCGAGGCGATGAAGGAGGGCGCCTACGACTATCTGACGAAGCCGGTGGACATCTCGCGGCTGAAGATTCTGCTCGACAAGATCGTGGAGCGGCAGGAGACGCTCCGCGAGGTGAAGACCTTGCGCCGGCAGCTTCGAGAGCGCGGTGCGTTTGGCTCGATGATCGGCCACAGCCTGGAGATGCGGAAGATCTACGGAATCATCGAACAGGCCGCGCCCACCTCGGCTTCCGTGCTGATCAGCGGGGAGTCGGGCACCGGCAAGGAGCTGGTGGCCCAAACGGTTCGCGAGCTCAGCCCCCGGGCGTCGTTTCCCTTTGTCGCCATCAACTGCGCCGCCATTCCGGAGACGCTGCTCGAGAGCGAAATCTTCGGGCACGAGAAGGGCGCGTTCACCGGTGCGGTGGAGCGCCGCCAGGGCTGCTTCGAACTGGCCGATCGCGGCACGCTCTTTCTCGATGAGATTGGCGAGATGACGCCGGCGACGCAGGTCAAGCTACTCCGCGTGCTGCAGGAGCGCACGTTCCGCCGGATCGGCGGCCGACAGGAGCAGTCGGTGGACGTGCGTGTCATCGCGGCGACCAACAGCGATCCGCTCGAGGCGGTGCGGAGCGGCAAGCTGCGAGAGGATCTCTACTACCGGCTGAACGTGTTTGCACTGCATCTGCCCCCGCTGCGGGATCGCAAGGAGGACCTGCCGCTGCTGGTCCAGGCGTTCGTCAGCGAGTTCGGGGCCCGCAACGAGAAGTCGATCGCCGGCGTCGACCAGCAGACGATGCGCCTGTTCGAGCAGTACTCGTGGCCGGGCAACGTGCGCGAGCTGAGAAACGTCATCGAGCGCGCCACGATTCTCTCGCCGGGCCCGCTCATCGAGCCGAGGCATCTGCCACCTGCGCTTCTGGATCGGCCCGCGGCCCCGCGCCAGAAGGAACTCGCCCTGGCCCCCGGCACGACGGTAGAAGAGGCGGAGCGGCGTCTGATCGTCATGACGCTCGAGCATACCCGGGACAACAAGACTCGAGCGGCGGAGATCCTGGGCATCAGCCTCAAGACGCTGCACAACAAGCTGAACAAGCTCCGGCTGCGGCCGAACTCGTCCGGCTGACGCGGCCAGCCGTCATGCGCCTCGGCATCAAGGGTAAACAAGTTCTTGGCGTGACGACGATCGTCGGCGCCGTCGTCGTCGTGCTCAGCCTGATTCAGCTTGCCCAGATCGCGCAGGTGAGCCTGAACGAGAGCCACGCGCGTGCGCTCCTGCTGGCCAACGCCGTCTTTCACAGGGCCCGCGAGGTGGTCAGC
>CAZCEL010000164.1:0-9152 GCA_964497175.1 uncultured Bifidobacteriaceae bacterium | reverse complement strand
GGCGCCGGGCTGGTGTTTCTTCCCCACGACCCGGAGTCGCGTGCCGCCATTCAGGCGCTCCTTGCGACGATTGTCGACGAGGAGGGTCAGCATCTAATCGGGTGGCGCGAGGTGCCGACCGACCACACTCCGGTGGGGCCCAGCGCCGTCGCGGTCGAACCGGTGTTCGCGCAGGTCTTCATCGGGCGGGGTGCGGTCGCCCCGCTCGGCGCGGTCGGCGGCGTCCTCGGGACGCACCTGGTCGGCGACCGGCGCGCCGCCTTCGAGCGCAAGCTCTACGTCATCAGGAAGCGGCTCGAGCGCGCGGTCGACGCGCTCCCTCTTCCCGAGGGGGCCCGCAAGGCTTTCTACGTCGTCAGCCTCTCGTGCAACACGCTCATCTACAAGGGGATGCTCACGGCCAGCCAGATCGAGACGATGTTTCCCGATCTGGTCGACCCGGATCTGCAGTCCGCGCTCGCGCTCGTGCATCAGCGCTTCAGCACCAACACGTTCCCCTCGTGGCCGCTCGCGCATCCGTACCGGTACATCGCGCACAACGGCGAAATCAACACGCTCACGGGCAACATCAACTGGATGCGCGCGCGCGAGGGCCTTCTCGCCTCTGACGTCCTCGGCGAGGACCTGCGGAAGGTCCTGCCAGTCATCCGCGAGGGCGGCAGCGACACGGCGACGTTCGACAACGTCCTCGAGTTCCTCGTCATGACGGGCCGCTCGCTCCCGCACGCCGTGCTCATGATGATCCCCGAGCCGTGGCAGAACCACGAGACGATGAGCGAGGAGCTGAAGGCGTTCTACCAGTACCACTCCTCGCTGATGGAGCCGTGGGATGGTCCCGCGTCCATCGCGTTCACCGACGGCACGCTGGTCGGCGCCGTCCTCGATCGCAACGGCCTGCGGCCGTCGCGCTATTACGTCACGCGCGACGAGCGCGTGATCATGGCCTCAGAGGTCGGCGTGCTCGACGTGCCGCCTGAAGACATCGTGCTCAAGGAACGGCTCCACCCGGGACGCATCTTCCTGGTCGACACCGCGCGCGGCCGGATCGTGTCAGACGACGAGATCAAGCGGGAGCTGGCCGCGGCGCACCCGTACAAGGAGTGGCTGACGCATCTCATCGACATCGATGACCTGGACCCGGCGCCGTATCTGCCGCCACCCAGCCACGAGACGGTGCTGCAGCGGCAGCAGCTCTTCGGGTACACGCACGAGGATCTGCGGCTGCTCCTGGCGCCGATGGCCGAGAAGGGCGAGGAACCCATCGGCTCGATGGGCACCGACACCGCGCTGGCGGCGCTCTCGGATCGGCCGCGGCTGCTCTACGACTATTTCAAACAAGCGTTCGCCCAGGTGACCAACCCGCCCCTCGACGCGATCCGCGAGGAGCTGGTCACGTCGATGGCCTCCACGATCGGGCCTGAAGGCAACCTGCTCGATCCGCGGCCGGAGTCGTGCCGCCAGATCGAGATCAGGTATCCGGTCATCGACAACGATCAGCTGGCGAAACTGCGCCACGTGTACGACCCCGGCTTCCGGGCGATTCGCCTGCCGATGCTCTTCGACGTCACCCAGGACGGGCCCGGCCTCGAGCATGCGCTCGAGGATCTCAAGCGCCGGGCGAGCGACGCCGTCGAGGCGGGCTACTCGATCCTGATCCTGTCGGACCGGGACGCGGACCGGGTCCGCGCGCCGATGCCGAGCCTGCTGGCCACCTCGGGCGTGCATCACCATCTGGTCCGCCTGGGCTCCCGCACCCGCTGCGCGCTCGTCATCGAGACCGGCGACGCGCGCGAGGTCCACCACTGCGCGCTCCTGCTCGGCTACGGCGCCGGCGCCGTCAATCCGTATCTGGCCTTCGAGACGCTCGACGACATGATCCGCCAGCGCCTGCTCGTGGGCATCACGCACGGGCGCGCGGTCGAGCACTACATTCACGCGCTCAACAAGGGCATCCTCAAGACGATGTCCAAGATGGGCATCTCGACGCTGCAGAGCTACTGCGGCGCGCAGGTCTTCGAGGCCGTCGGACTCGATCAGGCGTTCGTCGACAGGTACTTCACGCGCACGGCCTCGCGCATCGGCGGTGTGGGCGTCGACGTCGTTGCCGAGGAGGTGCACCGGCGGCATTTGAGGGCCTTCGGCCCGCGGCCTGCCGGCGAGAACGATCTCGAGTGGGGGGGCGAGTACCAGTGGCGCCGGGACGGCGAGTACCACCTGTTCAATCCCGATACGGTCTTCAAGCTCCAGCATTCGACCAGAAGCGGCCAGTACGCGATCTTCAAGGAGTACTCCCAGCTGGTGGACGACCAGAACCGGCGCCTGGCGACGCTGCGCGGTCTGCTCGATCTGCAGCCCGCCGCGCGGCCCGTTCCTCTCGACGAGGTCGAGCCGGTCGAGTCGATCGTCACGCGCTTCGCGACCGGCGCCATGTCGTACGGCTCGATCAGCCAGGAAGCGCACGAGACGCTGGCGATCGCGATGAACCGCCTGGGCGGCAAGTCCAACACGGGCGAGGGCGGGGAAGATCCGGCGCGGTACCGACGCGACTCGAACGGCGACTGGCGGCGCAGCGCGGTCAAGCAGGTCGCCTCCGCGCGGTTCGGCGTCACGAGCGAGTATCTGGTGAACGCCGACGACCTGCAGATCAAGATGGCGCAGGGCGCCAAGCCCGGCGAAGGCGGACAGCTCCCCGGGCACAAGGTGTACCCGTGGATCGCCAAGGTGCGCTACGCGACACCCGGCGTGGGCCTCATTTCGCCGCCGCCGCATCACGACATCTATTCGATCGAGGACCTGGCGCAGCTCATCCACGACCTGAAGAACTCGAACCCCGAGGCGCGCATCCACGTCAAGCTGGTGGCGCTCTCGGGGGTGGGCACGGTGGCCGCGGGCGTCGCAAAGGCGCACGCCGACGTGGTGCTGATCTCGGGCCACGACGGCGGCACGGGCGCGTCCCCGCTCACCTCGATCAAGCACGGCGGCGTGCCCTGGGAGATCGGCCTCGCCGAGACGCAGCAGGTGCTGATGGCGAACCGGCTGCGCGACCGGATCACGGTGCAGGTCGACGGCCAGCTCAAGACGGGCCGCGATGTCGTCATCGCCGCGCTGATGGGCGCCGAGGAGTTCGGCTTTGCGACGGCCCCGCTCGTCGTGTCCGGCTGCATCATGATGCGCGTGTGCCACCTGAACACGTGCCCGGTGGGCATCGCCACCCAGGATCCCGAGCTTCGGAAGAACTTCACCGGCAAGGCGGAGCACGTCGTCAACTTCTTCCGGTTCGTCGCCCAGGAAGTGCGCGAGCACATGGCCCGGCTCGGCTTCCGCACGATGGACGAGATGATCGGCCGGTCCGACCGGCTGAACTTCAGGAAGGCGGTCGATCACTGGAAGGCCCGCGGGCTGGACTTTTCGGCCATCCTCTACCAGCCGAGGGTCGACGCGGACGCCCCGCGGCGGAAGGTTCGCGCCCAGGACCACGGCCTCGCGGACGCGCTCGACAACACTCTGATCGAGAAGTGCAGCGACGCCCTCGAGCGGCAGCAGCCAGTGTCGCTCAGCCTGCCCATCCGGAACGTGAACCGGACGGTCGGCACGATGCTCGGCTATCAGATCACGAAGCGGTACGGTGCAGACGGCCTGCCCGACGATACGATCCGGTTGCACTTCACCGGATCGGCGGGACAGAGCTTCGGCGCGTTTCTCCCGCGCGGCGTCACGCTGACGCTCGAAGGCGACTCGAACGACTACATCGCCAAGGGTCTGTCGGGGGGAAAGATTGTCGTGTTCCCGCCGAAACAGTCGCGGTTCATTGCCGAGGAGAACATCCTCGTCGGCAACGTGGCCCTGTACGGCGCCACGAGCGGCGAGGCCTACTTCCGCGGCGTCGCAGGCGAGCGCTTTGCCGTGCGCAACAGCGGGGCGCTGACCGTCGTCGAGGGCGTGGGCGATCACGGATGCGAGTACATGACGGGCGGCCGCGTGGTGGTCCTCGGCCGAACGGGGCGCAACTTCGCGGCAGGGATGAGCGGCGGCATCGCGTACGTGCTCGACCCGGGCGGCCTGTTCACCAGGCGCTGCAATACCGGGATGGTGGACCTCGAACCGCTCGACCAGATGGAGGACATCCAGCTCGTGCGCAGCCTCGTGACACGGCATGTGCAGTACACGGGCAGCGAGCTCGGATCGCGGGTCCTCCAGGACTTCGACGCGCTCTGCTCGGTGTTCGTCAAGGTGATGCCGAGAGACTTCAAGCGTGTGCTGGCGGCCCAGGCGCGGGCGGCGGCGGCCGGCCGCGAGGCGACGTTCCAGGAGCTGGTCGGCGCGGGCGTCGGGGGATAGCGAGGTTGGGAAAAGTCACAGGCTTCATCGAAATCGGACGGAAAAAGCACCCGATGCGTGCGGTCGAGGAGCGCCTCCACGACTGGCACGAGGTGTACGTCCCGTACCCGGAAGCCGGCCTCAAGGAGCAGGCGGCGCGCTGCATGGACTGCGGCATTCCCTTCTGTCATCAGGGATGCCCGCTCGGCAACCTGATTCCCGACTGGAACGACCTCGTCTACCAGAACCGGTGGCGGGCCGCAATCGATCGCCTGCACGCCACGAACAACTTCCCCGAGTTCACCGGTCGCCTGTGCCCGGCGCCGTGCGAGGGCTCGTGCGTCCTCGGCATCAACAACGACCCGGTCACGATCAAGGCCGTCGAAGTGTCCATCATCGACCGGGCATTCGACGAAGGCTGGGTCGCGGCACAGCCACCCGACAGCCGAACGGGACGCAGCATTGCCGTCGTCGGATCGGGCCCGGCAGGGCTGGCGGTCGCTGCACAGCTCAATCGGGCCGGCCACACGGTGACCGTGTTCGAGCGCGACGATCGAATCGGGGGCCTGCTGCGGTACGGCATCCCGGAGTTCAAGCTGGAGAAGCGTTTCCTCGATCGACGCCTCGGACTGCTGATGGAGGAGGGCGTCTCGTTCCGCACCAGCGCCAACGTGGGCGTCGACATTCCCGTGGAAGAGTTGCGCGCACAGTTCGATGCGATCGTGCTCGCGGGCGGCGCGACCGCGCCGCGCGACCTGCCGGTGCCGGGCCGCGAGCTGTCAGGCATTCATTTCGCCATGGAGTATCTGACGCTCCAGAACCGCCGCAACGAAGGTGAGTTCGTCGAGGAGGCGCGCTTCATCTCGGCGAAGGACAAGCACGTCATCATCATCGGCGGCGGCGACACTGGCGCCGACTGCCTCGGCACCGCACACCGGCAGGGAGCCCGCTCCGTGCATCAGCTCGAGCTGCTCCCGCGGCCGCCCGAGGACCGCGCGGCGAACAACCCGTGGCCCCTCTGGCCCAACATCTTCCGCGTGTCGTCGGCGCACGAGGAGGGCGGCGAGCGCCTCTACTCGATTGCGACCGAGCGGTTCTCCGGCACCGCCGACGGCCGCGTGGCGGCGCTGCACGCCAGAAAGGTCGACAGCGTGCTGCGCAACGGGCGCATGGAATTCGATCCGGTTCCCGGCAGCGAGTTCAGTTTGAGAGCCGATCTCGTGCTGCTGGCGATGGGCTTTCTCGGCCCCGAGCGACACGGCATGCTGACGAAGCTCGGCGTGCGGCTGACCGAGCGGGGCAACGTCTGGCGCGACGATCGCTGGATGACCAGCGTCCCCGGCGTCTTCGCCTGCGGCGACATGCAGCGCGGCCAGTCGCTCATCGTCTGGGCGATTGCCGAAGGCCGCTCGTGCGCGCGGGGTGTCGACGAGTACCTGATGGGACGATCCAGCCTTCCGGCCCCCCTGCCCTGAGCGGAGGACCGTTCAGCTCTTGATCGTCAGGCCGCTCATCAACAGGTGGCCGCGGAGGAGCAGTCGACACGTTCCCTCCTGCCCCTCCTGTGGCGTGACGACAGGCAGCCGCTTATCGTCCACCGCCGCCATCACGGACACGATCTGCGAGGCGACGGCCCAGTGAGGCGGCACCCAGACTTCGAGTCCGCCCATCAGGGAGAGCACGTCGATCACGGCTTCCTCGCCAGGCGGAATCGTCGCCTGCCTCAAATCCAGGAAGCAGCCGCCCATGAACGCCGACATCTGCGCGGCCTTGAACGGCGCGTCGGCGATCGCGCGCCTGGCCTCGTCCATCACGGCGGACAGGTTCGCCGATCCGCCAGACGTCGTTTCGCGACGCATGGCGCCGGTGGCCATCCTCACGCCGACCACCACGAACAGTGCGGGCCAGAAGAGCTGGCCGAGGCCGACCTGCACCACGCCGAGCGTCCGCAGCAGGAGCCACGTCCCCAGCAGCAGCCAGACCGTGCCCCACCATCGGCGCTGCGGCTCGCTCCGCAGGACGAGCATGGCGACGCCGATCGCGATGACGGCGACCGGCCACAGCTGCGCGAAGCCGTCCACCCTCAGGAGGCTCAGCCGGTCGACCGCCAGCAGGATGCCCGCGACCATGAGCAGGCTCCCGACCACGAGCTGAGGCGGCCGGCGGCCGAACCGGAATTGGATTCGTTCATCGAGCGATGCGGACACGCGGGACGTATGGTTGGGCATCATGGCTGTAGCCTCATCGCAGCTTGATCTCGACCTCGCCCATCGTCACGGACCCGCGCACGACCAGTCTGCCCGTCCCGACCTCCGTGGCGTCAGCCTTCGCGGCCTTGTCGCTGCCGCTCTCGCCGGGCTCCTCGTCTCGCGCCGATTGCCGTGAACGCCGCGACGCTCTCCGTCTCCTTCTGTCGTCGCGCTCGCTGGACTCGTCGTCTCCTGACAACTGTCGCGCACGCCGGTCCTCGACGCCGCCCAGGACGGGCACGATATCGGTCACGACGGCCAACTGCGGGGGCACCAGCAGTTCCACGCCACCCATCAGCGTAAAGACATCGATGACGGCCTCTTCGCCCTCGGGAATAGTGGCCTTGCGCAGATCCAGTCTCGATGCACCCATGACGGTCATCACGTCGGCGCCGCGGAAGCGGGTGGCCTCGCTGGTGTGACGGCTGCTGCCCAGCACGGCCGAGACGTTGATGGTGTCGCTCGTGCTGGTGCGAATCCGGTTGGGCCGGTAGAAGTCCGCGCGGACGGCCATCACGCCCGCGATTACGAACAGCAGCACCAGGCCCGGCGACAGGACAGGGCGTTGGGGGGCGCCATCGGCGCGTCCAAGGACCTCCTGCCAGACGACGCTGGCGCCGAAGAGGATGATCAGCAGCGGCCAGTACTGCAGCGCGGTGCGGGCCTCGACCAGTCGCAGACGATCGAGCAGCAGGGCCACGCCGACGCCAGCCAGCCCCAGGCCAATGACGACGTTGGGTCCGAACGCGCGGGACTTGGTTGCCATGAGCGGCCTTGTCTTGTGCGGCGCAGGTGATCTGCGGCGCCTGGGCTTGACAGTGCCCTACACCGGGTCGTCCCGCACACCTTTTCGGCGAGCGAACGTCAGGCCCCGGCGAATGGAGGCTCGGCTCTGTCTACCGTCTGTCCGGCAGCTCGAACACGTAGATGGCGTGTCCGCTGCCCGGATGTTTAATCTCGGGTGAGATGGTCCTCGGCACGAGCCGCGGGCTGCCGCCTCCAAGTCCCGTGGTGACCGCCACCAACTGCTTGCCGCCCGCGGTGAAGGTCACGGGAAATCCCTGGACCGACGTCCCGAGCCGCGTCTGCCAGAGCGTTTCGCCGGTGCGGACATCGAAGGCGCGGAAGGTGCGGTCCAGGTCGCCCACGAATCCAATGCCGCCCGCCGTCGACAGCACGGCGGTCAGCAGCGCCGCCCGCTGCTCCTTGCTCCAGACTTCGCGCATCGTGGCGGCGTCGTACGCGACGAGCCGGCCGATGTTGCCCTCGGAGCCGGGCATCTCGAAGAAGCGGCGATCGGCGCCGATGCCCCCTGAGCCGTCCCGCTTCTCGATGTCCCGACCCGACAGCTCCATGCACGACTGGCTGAGTGGAATGATCAGCAGGCCGGTCGGCTGGTGGTAGCTCATCGCCTGCCAGTTGTGTCCCCCCTCGGTGCTTGGACACGCCTGGATCCACTGATTCGTCTTGGCTTCGATGATGTCGGCGCGGTAGACGGGCTTCCCCGTCTTCGAGTCGATGCGATCGAACACGTTCTGGAAGATCGTCTCCTTGTGGGCGACGTACTCGCCGGTCCGGCGATCGAGCTTCCAGAGAATGCCGGCCTTGCCAATCGTGAATACGAACCTCCGATCGCCGATGTCGATGAGCACGCGCTCGTACACCTCGTCCTGATCGAGCGCCTCTCCCGGGATGTGCTGGTAGTACCACGCCAGCTTCCCCTCGTCCGGATTGAGCGCGAGCGTGGACTCCGAGTAGAGGGCCGCATCGAAGACCGTGGTGCCCCGGCTCGCGGGCACCCAGGGTTTGGCCTGCGCTGTTCCCCAGTACGTCAGGTTGAGGTCCGGGTCGTAACTGCCGGCAATCCAGGTTTCGGCGCCCACGCGGAGATTGTCGGGCAGGTTGCCCCAGGTGTCGCCGCCCGGCTCGCCCGATCGCGCGATGGTGTGGAACTTCCAGGCCTGCCTGCCGGTCGCCGCGTCGTACGCGCTGATGTAACAGGGCTCCGAGCCGTAGCGGTCGCATCCAGCGAGGCCCTGAATGACCTTGCCCCGCACCACGATCGATCCGCTCGTCTGCGAGTAGGCGCCCTTGGTTCGATCGGCGATCGGCGTGTCCCACACCAGCTTGCCCGTCCGCGCGTCGACGGCGACGAGGCGCGCGTCGGTGGTCGTGAAGAACACCTTGTCCTGGTACATCGAGATGTTGCGCATCGAGCCGATGCCAACGGCCTGTGTCGGGCCGATGTGGTTCTCCCAGATGAGCTCGCCGGTCTTCGCGTCGAGCGCCTGGAGCACGTTCATCGTGTTGGTGAGATACATGATCCCGTTGTGCACGAGCGGCGTGGGCTGGTTGGCGCCTCCCTCGTTCATCGCCCAGACCCAGGCGAGGCGAAGCTCCCTGACGTTCCCGCGGTTGATCTCGTTGAGGGGACTGTAGCTCCACCCCTGATAGTTTCTGCGCGCCATCAGCCAGTCGCCGGGATCCGGATTGCGCAGCATGTCGTCGGTCACGGGCACGTAGTTCTTCACCTCGCCGGCGACCGTGAGCCCTCGCGGCGCCGGCGGCGCCGGCCCTCGCCCACCC
>CAZCEL010000163.1:0-9157 GCA_964497175.1 uncultured Bifidobacteriaceae bacterium | reverse complement strand
ACCTGGCCAGCGGCGTCGAGAATGCAGACCTACATGGTCTTCACGTGGCGATCGATCCCGCAATAGTGGCGATGCTGACGGCTGTAGAATCTCATTCGGTCCTCCTCCTGCGCGAATACGCGCATGTCCCTGCGTTGAGCCTACCCAGTTGGTAGGTGCAGGGGGAGGGCTGAATAAGCATCAAGGCGATGGACCAGACGCCGCGTCGGGCCGCTCCCGCGTCCAGAGGGCGGCGAGTCAATGGAGCGTGCGGGGCATACGTTGACCGTCCTCAGGCGAGTCGATGGCAACTGGCTGCTGGCGCGCGACGCGAACATGCTTGCGCCCGTTTCGGCGCCCGCCCGGGTGACCTGACGGCACAGGGGTCGACGAGCCACTGGCGCATGACGGCCAGCAGCTGAGGCGCCGAACGTTGGCCGTGCAACGAGCCCGACATGTTCACGCTGGATCACGTCGTACCGTGGGGGCGATCGTTCGAGGAATATCGCGCGATGTTCGCGATCGACGACAGGGACCTGGATGGCGGGATCCTGGGGTGTGGCGACGGGCCGGCAAGCTTCAACGCGGAGGCAACCAGATGATGCGCATTCGCCGGGTCACTGCGACGGCGGCGTGAGGAGCTGCCTGGCAACCCGGCGGGCGCTGTCCTTGACGGCCCGCGCGGCGCTCCGGACGGTGAGCGTCGCCCTGGAGACTGCGTCGATATCCTCGCCCACCCTGAACGGATCGCGAATGTTCTTCCCCTTGAACTGCCGGGGAAACTCCGGCAGATCGACCGAGAAGTAGCCGTAGGGCTCGTGATGCTCGGTCACGATGACGCCGGCGAGCATGCCGGAGGTGTCGAGGCCGACCAGAATCTTGATCGGACCGTCGTAGCCGCGCTCGAGCGGCGCGAGCTCCGTGGTCCAGAAGGCGAGCCCGGCAAGGACCGGGGAACCCGTCCGAGGGTCGTTGGCAAACGCCTTGAAGTGGGGAGGATCCCCGCCCTTCGGCGCGAAGGACGTGGCCGAGGGAAACAGCTGCCGGAGCTGGGCCTCCTGCCTGGAGTTGACGGGCGACTGCGCGCGGACAGTCATGAACACGCCGGCTGCTATCCCAACAATCGCCGCCGCAGGGAGTCGAAGCATCAGCTGTAAGATCGCGGCATCGTGGTCACGCGACGAGCGCGCACAGCGATTATATGCGGTCCGATGCTGGTGCTGCTGCTGGCGCCACGGTTCGCAGGTTCTGGAGCCACGACCAGCACGCCAGCTTCATTCCTCCCAGCGCGGCGCGCCGAGCTACGCGCGTCTGCTGTTCCAGCACTCGACCGGACGGCGAAGCGCATCGGGAAGTCGCCCATCGCCGCGGCGTCTTCATCCCAGGCCGGCGCTCTCGACGCTGCCGGCCGCTACGATCTCAGGATCGACAGTCCGCGCGACGGCACAGTGTACATCCCGACTCGCTACAAACCGGGCACACCCGCTCCGCTCATCGTCTGGCTGCACGGAGCGGGAGGATCGGGACAGGTGTCCGAGGCCCTGGCGGCACAAGCCGACGAATGCATCTGCATCGTGCTGGCGCCCAACGCGCGTGAGTGGACGTGGGACGCGATCCTGGGCCACTGGGGCCCGGACCTGGAGTTCATCCAGACGGCGATGCGCCAGATGGTGGTCCGCTACCAAATCGACCGCGAACGCGTCTGGATCGGAGGGTTCTCCGACGGCGCCTCGTACTCGCTGTCGCTCGGCATCAGCTACGGAGACGTCTTCCGCCGCGTGATGGCGTTCTCGCCGGGCGTGATGCAGCCGATCGAGGCCAACGGGAAGCCGCCGATCTTCATCTCGCACGGCCGGCAGGACGCGACCATGCCGATCGACGCGACGAGCCGCACGTTCGTCCCGCGGCTGAAGGCGCTCGGCTACGACGTGACCTACCGCGAGTACGAGGGGCGCCACCAGCTGCCGCCCGAGATCCTTCGAGAAGCGTTCGAGTGGCTGCAACGATCGTCACAGTGACCGTGGCCGCACGCGCACGCCGTCGGCGACTGTATCTCCGGGATGAAGGATGACGCGCGCGCCCTCGCTCAGCCCCGACAGCACCTCGGCTTCCTGGCCCGTCTGGTGGCCGACCTCGATCATGGTGCGGTGCGCGCGGCCGTCGGCGTCGACCAGGAAGACCGCCCACTGGTTGGCTTCCCGGAAGAGCGCGCTCGTCGGCACCTTCAGGACGTCGCGGCCTTCCCAGATCACGACGCGCACCTCGACCCGATAGGCGTCGCCGAGCGCTGCCCACGCGGCGGCGGGATCGAGGAAGTCGAGCACGACATTGACCCGCTGTTCCTCGACACCGAGGGCCGAAATCTTGGTGAACCCCGAGGGCTCGACGCGGCGGACCCTGGCCTCGAGCGTCGTGTCGCCGCCCCACTGCTCGATGATCGCGCGCGCCCCGGGCTTGGCCCGGACGGCGTCGGTCGACAGCAGGTCGGCCACGATCTCGAGCCGGCTGGCGTCGCCGATTTCGAGCAGCGGATCTCCGGCCGGCACGATGCTCTCGCTCTCGCGCACTCGCTTGAGGACGAGCCCGTCGACGGGAGAGCTGACGGCGACGACCCGGCCCGGAGTGTCGGTCTCAGGGACCGAAGGCGCCAGCCGAGCCTCCGCGCGCTGCAACTCGGAACCGGCGACGCTCACCGCGAACGTCGCTGCGGACACGGACTCCTCCGCGACGCGGACCTCGGCTTCGCGGGCCTCGACCTCCTGCTTGGTCGTCAGACCCTCGCGGTCGAGATCGCGAACGCGCGCCAGCTCACGCCGGGCCTGGGCGAAGGTGGCCTTCGTGCGCTGCTCTTCCGCGCGTGCCCGGCCCAGCGCGGCGCGGCTGCTTTCGACCGCGGCCTGAGCCTCCGCGCTCGTCCGGGCATCGAGGAGCGGAGGCGTCTCGGCGCGCACGCGGGCAACGACGTGGCCGCGCCGCACGTGGTCGCCCGGCTCCAGCTCGATGCGGAGCACGCGGCCGGCTACCGGCGCTGAAACGACGAAGCGATCGCGGACGCGCGTCATCCCTTCCTCGTCGACGGTCACCAGCAGCGGTCCGCGCGTGAGGCCTACGACATCGACGGGCACGAACGTCGGCCAGAGCGCGATCGCCGTCAGACCGGCGATCACGGCGAGCGCCGCCAGCACGCGTCCATTTGTAAGCAGCCGGAGCAGCTTCATGGCCGTTCATTCCCTCGTCTTGAGAACGGCCACCAGGTCGAACCTGTCGATCCGCCGCCTGACGGCGAGCCCCGAGACGAATGCCGCAGCGATGACGACCAGGAAGGCCCAGGCAGCCGTCGCGCTGGTAGCGACAAACGACAGGCGGTACATTTCCCTGGGCATGGTGCCCATGATGAGGGAGCCGAGCGAGTAGCCGATCGCGGCCCCCACCGGCAGTGCCGCGAGTGTCAGCACGGCGAGCTCGCCCAGCAGGATCAGCGAGACCTCGGCGCGTCTGAAGCCGAGCACCCGCAGGCTCGCGAGCTCCCGCGCCCGCTCGGACAGCGAGACTCGCGCCGAGTTGTACACGACGCCGAAGGCGATGATGCCCGAGAACGTCACGATGAACCCGAACATGAGCCCAAGGTTCTCGGCCATCATGCTGCGCATGTTCTCGAGCATCGCTTCGCGCAGCGCGACCCCCGCGACGGCCGGCACGAGCTTGACCGCCGCATAGAACCGATCGACCTGGGCGGGATCGAGCGTGACCGAGGCGCCAGTCACGACGCCGCCCTCGCGGAGCAGGCGCCGAACGGCGTCGACGTGCATGTAGGCCTGCAACCCCGTGCTGTCGTCGACGAGGGCGGCAACGGGCACGTCGTAGACAGGCCGCGCCCCCTCCAGCACCTCGACCTTCACCTCGTCCCCGGCTGACACGCCGAGAATTTCGCCCAGCACGGTCGACAGCACGAGACCATCCGGCGGCAGCCACACCGGGCGACCGCTCCGGCTGACGATGCGGTTCAGCTGTGGCGACGCGGGAAGTCCCATGATCGCGAGCGTGCGCGAGCGCGGCCCGGCGCGGAGGCGAACCGCGACGCTCCGCGACGGCTCGATATCCATCACACCAGGCAGGCGCGCGACGGCCGACATGGCACGGGGGGAGCGCGGCTCCACGAACGCAAGCGTGGCGTCCTGTCGCATCGCCATCGTGAACTGCTGGTCGATCAGCGTGTCGATCGTGTCGAGGAAGGCGAACCCGACGAAGAGGATGGCCACGGCAAACGCGATGCCGACAATCGTCGCCAGCGAGCGCATCGGATGACGCTCCAGGTTCCGGACCACCATCCGCGTCGCGGGCGTCAGCGAGATTCCCTGCAGCGAGCGCTCGAGGAGGCTCCGCCGGTACTTGGCGGGCGGCTCGGGCCGCATCGCCTCCGCCGGCGGAATCCGGACGGCGCGGCGCACGGCCGACTGCGCGCCCAGGGCGGCCGCGACCAGGCTGGCCAGCATCGAGGCGACCGCCACGCCAGGCGACAGGTCGTATTCGAGGATCGGGAATCGGAAGTATTCGTTGTACATCCTCGACATCGCCGATCCGAGCGCCGCGCCGGCAAGCACGCCGGTGGCCGCACCGGCTCCGGCGATGAACAACCCCCACTTGATGTAATGCCACGCCAGCTGAGGGTTCGAGTAGCCGAGCGCCTTGAGCGCGGCAATCTGCGGACGCTGCAGCGCGAGAGCGCGCGTCAGCGCCACGTTGAGGATGAATGCGGCGACAGCAAAGAAGACGAGCGGCGTCATCGAGCCCATGGCGCGCAGCTGGACCAGCTCGTTTTCGAGCATGAACGCCGACGACTGCAGCGACTGCGGCACGGCGCCTCGGCCGCCGTACGGCTCGATCAGCTGGTCCAGGGCCGCGATGGCATCGGCGGACGATGCCCCTCGGCCGAGCGCGATCGACACGTCGTTAAAGCCGCCTTCCATGTCGAAGGCCGAGGCGAGGGCCTGCCGGCCCATCCAGAAGACGCCAAAGCGGCGATTGTCAGGAAACAGCTCGCCGGGCCGAACGCTGTAGACGAACTCGGGCGACAGCGCGAGGCCGACAATCGTCAGCCACCGCCGACGGCCGTTGATGACCGCCGCGACGCGATCGCCAGGAACGAACCCGTGGGCCTCGCAGAAGGCTTCGCTCGCCAGCACTTCGTCGGGCCGCGTCGTGTCGATCCATCGCCCGCGCCGCAGGTACACGTCGTTGAGCGGAGGACGCCCGTACTCGGGCAGCGAGACGAGTCGGCCGGCCGCGGGCGCCGTCATGCCGGGCACATCGAGCGTGACCTCGGCGACCACGCGAGTGGCCACGGTCTCGACGCCGGGAATGGCGGCCAGGCGCGGCTGCAGGCTCGCGGGCGCGCGCTTGAGCCCGGCAAACACGTCCGCGAACCGCGCGCGTTCGTAGAAGTCCGCGCGCATCCGCCACAGCGAATCGAAGTTCGACAGCATCGCCACGAACATCGTGACGCCGGAGGCGATAACCGCCGCGATGGCCAGCGACTGCCCCTTCATCTCCCAGAGATCGCGCAGGAGCTTCCGGTCGAGCATCGAGAGCCGCGCCGGCATCCTCACCATCGCAGCTCCCTGACCGGTGTCTTCGAGTCGTTGCGCTCGGTCCCCGATACGCGGCCGTCGAACAGGTGGACCACGCGGTCGGCCATGCCCGCGATGGCCGCGTTGTGGGTAATGACCACCGTCGCCGTGCCCAGCTCGCGATTGACGCGGTCGAGCGCCTCGAGCACGACGACGCCGGTCGTGATGTCGAGCGCGCCCGTCGGCTCGTCGCACAACAGGACGTCGGGCCGCTTCACGATGGCGCGAGCGATGGCCACGCGCTGCTGCTCTCCGCCCGAGAGCTGCGCCGGGAAGTGATCGAGCCGGTGCGCCAGGCCCACCATGCCAAGGGCCTGCTCCGCCGTCATCGGATGGTCGACAATCTCGGTGACGAGGGCGACGTTCTCCCGCGCGGTCAGGCTGGGAATGAGATTGTAGAACTGGAAGACAAAGCCGACGCTGCTGCGGCGGTACTCGGTCAGCGCGGCGTCGGTCGCCGAGGTCAGGTTCTGCTCCTTGTAGACCACCTCGCCCGAAGTCGGCACGTCGAGGCCGCCGAGGATATTGAGCAGCGTCGACTTGCCGGACCCCGACGGACCGAGGAGCACCACGAACTCGCTCGGATAGAGCTCGAAATCGACGCCCCGCAGCGCCTGAACGGTGACCTCGCCCATCTGGTAGACCTTCGTCAGCGAGCGCGCCACGAAGACGGGCGTTCCAGCGGCAGCCGCCGCCACCATCTGCATCGTGTCACCTGCGAACCCTCACCGCGGAGGGCCAACAGGCATTGTACAGGCAAACCGGCACGATTTTGAAGGCTCAAACTCGTGGTATTTCCGCCTCAAATATCGGCGCCCGTCAGACCGGGGAGCGGGCCGCTCTGGCGAAACGGATTGGCGCGGATTCACGCGGCGATGACGACCGAGGGTGTGCGTGCTCGCGACGGGCTGGCGGCTTAAAGAACGAGCCGGCCGCTTTCGATGAGGCTGACGAAATCGTCCACGATCTCGCGGCGATACCACCCTTTGTCGGCTTCCTCCCGCAGGATGGCGACCGCGGTGGCCCGCGGTCTGGCCGGCTGATACGGACGGGCCGTCGTGACGGCGTCGAAGATGTCGATGACACCGATGACCTGTGCGAGCAGCGGAATGGCGTTTCCGCGCAGGCCATCCGGGTATCCCGATCCGTCGAGATGCTCGTGGTGGTGGCGCACGATCGGGCGAACGGCCTGGAGCGACCGCAGATTGCTCATGAGCGCGTCGCCCACCACCGGATGCGATCTGACGAGCTCGTGCTCGGCTGGATCGAGCGGACTGGCCTTGCAGAGGATGGGATCGGGAATCGCCAGCATGCCGATGTCATGGAGAAACCCGCCTCTGTACAACGTCTGCAGGTCCTCTCCGCCGAGACCGAGCCGCCTGCCGAGCGCCATGGCATAGTTGGCCATCCGGTAGCAGTGCCCTTCGGCGAATCCCCGGCGCGATTCGATCATCAATGCGATAGTCATGATGATCGACGCGGCCGAATCGAGGTCGTCGGTATAGTGCTTCACACGCGCCAACGCGCGCACCCGGGCAAGCAGCTCCTCGGTATCGATCGGCTTGACGAGCACCTCGTCGGCTCCCGCGTCGAACGCCTCGATTCGTTCCGCGTGGCTGCTGAGAGACGGGACCAGAATGACAGGGGTCAGGCGAGTGGCTGGCTCGCGCCGCAGGCGGCGGCAGATCTCGAAGCCGTCGAGCGTGGGCAGCATCGCGTCGATCAGTATGACGTCGGGCGGATTGGCCGACACGGCTTTCAGCGCGGACTCACCGTCGCGCGCCACGTCCACCGCATAGCCCTGCTCGGAAAGCACCCGCGTAAGAAGCGCCGTCTCCGGTTCATCGTCGTCGGCCACGAGCACTCTTCTTGGACCAGACAGCGATACGCCCCCGGGCGGAAGCGCCGACACCGCCATCGTACGGTCGTGGATCCGATCGTTTGGAGCGAGCATGTTGCAGGTCTGGTGCCGGTCACGATCATGCGCTCTTCCCCCGCCTGGATCAATACTCAGAAATCTGTCCAGCGCGGTCAACTTGTTGACCAGCATGGAATTGCAGTGCCTCGTCAGACGCCGTCCTTCGGACGCCCAGGGGTCGGTCGGCTCGACGGCCACTCGAGTCGATCGTGAGGGACACTGAGGGCGATCTCTCGGCAAACGGGTGAGTCATTCGGGTCTACCCGGTGAACTCGCCGTGCAGATCCGGCGACTGGCAGGGCGCCGTTTCGGGAACGGCGGCGGTGATATCCGCTATCATGAATCGGGTCTCCATGCGCCGCCTGCTGATCGGGCCGATCGCCCTCGTCTTACTGGCCGCCTCGGCCAGGCTGGGCGCCGACGCGGAAGACCTGCTCCACGCCCGCCTCGCCGACTATCTGGAATCGCTGCGCATACAGGCGGGCATCCCAGGGCTTGCGGCCGCCCTCGTGGGGCGGAACGACATTGTGTGGGAGCGCGGCTTCGGGTTGCAGAACGTCGAACGGGCAATGGTGATGCGTACCGACACGCCCGTTCCCATCGACGGCCTCACGCAATCGGTCACCGCGTCGCTTGTACTGCGCTGCGCGGAGGAGGGCCGCCTGTCGCTGACCGACCGTGTGGCCCTGTTCGATTCGTCCAGCCCGGACGCCGAATTGACCCTCTGGCAGTTGTTGACCCACACAGGCACGACGGCCGACAGCCAGGCGTTCGCGTACCGGCCGGATCGCCTCGGACCGCTCGCGTCTGCGGTGGCGGCCTGCAGGAACGACACGTTCTTCGAGGTGGTCAAGGACCTGCTGATCGATCACGCGATGATGGATACCATCCCGGGGTCGGACGCCGCCTCTGTGTTGCCGCCCGTCCGCGGCCGGCCGGATCCAGACACCGACAGATGGGCCCAAGCCTTGACCCGTCTGGCAACGCCGTATGCGGTCGATCAACTGCGACGATCCACGCCGTCCAGCTACCCGACAGCGCCCCTTACGGCCGCCGGCGGACTGATATCGACCGTGAGGGACCTCGCGCAGTTCGACCTGTCGCTCAAGCGAGGGATTCTGCTGAGGCCCGACACGGTGGCCCTCGCGTGGCGACCCTTCGCTGGTCCGAGCGGACAGCGCCTGCCACACGGGCCCGGATGGTTTGTGCAGACCTACAACGGTGAGCCGGTCGCCTGGCAGTTTGGCCAGGTGGAGAACGCCGCCTCCGTGCTGACGGTGACGGCGCCGGCACGTGGATTGACCCTGATCCTTCTGGCGAACAGTGTCGGCCTGGTCAAGCCGTTCCCGATGGCGGCGGGCGACGTCACCGTGTCACCGTTTGCACGTGTGTTCCTGGGCTTGTTCGTGAGGTGAGCGTCGCGTTGATGAGGATTGCGGGACTGGCCGTGGGGGTCGTCATGACGATGGCGGCGCCCGCCGAAGCGGAATGGCAGATTCGGCCGTTTCTGGGCCTGACCTTCGGGGGGCGCACGACACTCCTCGACCTGGACCAGGGCGTCGGCGACCCCAACGTGGCGTTCGGCGCGAGCGCGCTGCTGCTGGGTGAGCTGGTCGGAGTCGAAGCGGACTTC
>CAZCEL010000162.1:0-9170 GCA_964497175.1 uncultured Bifidobacteriaceae bacterium | reverse complement strand
ACGTACGGCCCCATCGCCATTTGCGTCGGTGCGGTGGTCTGCATCGCCGCGGCGAACGCCGGGAACACCTCTCAGGACCTCAAGACGGGGTACATCGTCGGTGCCACGCCGGTTTACCAGCAGCTGGGCCTCATCGTGGGTGTCGGCGCGTCAGCCCTGTCGATCGGCGTCACCACGCTCTACCTGCACCAGGTGTTCGGCATCGGGTCGCAGGATATCGCGGCCCCTCAGGCCACGCTGATGGCGACCATCATCCGAGGCCTGCTGAGCCAGAACCTGCCCTGGGGCCTGGTGCTCGTCGGCGTGTTCATCGCGGTCGTGCTCGAACTCTGCGGGGTGCACTCACTGTCGTTCGCCGTGGGCTCCTACCTTCCGATTGCGACCACGGCGCCGATCTTTGCCGGTGGGCTCGTCAGGTGGTGGGTCGAGCGGCGAAACGGCGTCACCGAGGAAGGAGAGCTCGGCGCCGGAACCCTCTTCAGCTCTGGACTGATCGCCGGCGGGTCGATCTGCGGGATTCTGTACGCGGTCCTGGTCGGGACCGATTCGATAGGACCGTTTCAGGCGATTGGCAACGTGATCCCGTGGTTCCATGGCGAAGGCGCCGTGGCCAAGCTCGCCAGCGGCCTGTTGTTCTTTGGCTTGGCGGTGACGACGGCGCGGGCGGCTCGCCGCCGGATGGCGTGACCGCGTATCCACTGAACGGCCGACTGTGAAAGCCCCCTGTCTCGCTCTGGCCCTTGTGGCTGCCACGGCGGCCGTGTCGGCCCAGCCGGCAGCACGTCGTGCCACGAACCTGGCGGCGCTGCTGGCTCACCCCGGTTTCTTTCATCTCCGCCCGATTGTCATCGTCGGCCGCACGACGCTCCATGACAATGGGGAGCTGAGGCTCGCTGACGAATCGGGTTCGATTCGGGTGGTCTTCAAGGGCCGCGCACCTGACGGTATGAGCGAGCTGCGCGGCGAGTTCTGGGACCTGGGCCGGATGAGCGTCGATGACACCCGGCTTGCCGCGTACGACCTCAAAGAGACGTTCGGCATCGATCCGGAAAGCGCCTGGCCGCGCCCTGGCCAGAATCTGGCCATCGTGGCCACCGCCGTGGCTGCCGCCCAGAATCCCGCGGCGCCCTCGGTCCGCAACATCGTGCTCCACCCGTCGCGGTACGCCGATCAGCGCATTTCGGTGACAGGACAGTTCGGCGGGCGCAACCTGCTCGGGGATCTTCCTGACGCGCCGGCCCAGAGCCGCTGGGACTTCGTACTGCGGTCCGCGGATGCAGCAATCTGGGTGACCAACATCCGGCCGCGCGGCCGAGACTTCGAGCTCGCGCTCGATGCGCGCATCGACACCGGGCGCTGGCTCGAGCTCAGCGGCAGGCTGCAACAGGGACGGGGCCTCCAGTGGCTGGACGCCGAGCCGGGCAGCCTCAAGCTGGTGCCCCCGCCCAAAGAAACGCCCCCCGACGAGCCGCAGATCCGCGTGCCGGCGGCACCTCCACCCGAGGTCGTGTTCAGCGCGCCGACACAGGACGAGACCGAAGTCCTCCCGACCACCAGCGTGCGCATCCAGTTCTCGCGCGACATCAACCCGGCGACGTTCCGGGGCCGGATCCGCGTCACCTACCCAAGCGCTGAGACGAGGGACCCAGGCGAGCCCGGCACTCCGGCGGCGGAGTTCACTACACAGTACCTGCCGGGCACCCGCGTGCTGGAAATCAAGTTCATGGCGCCGCTCGAGCGCCTCCGGACCGTGACCGTCGAGCTCCTCGACGGCATCATGGGCTCCGACAAGCAAGCGCTCGCGCCCTGGACGCTCACGTTCCAGACGGGGGGGTGATTTCAGCGATCAGCTGTCAGCAGTCAGCGATCAGCTGGCAGCCCAGAAGCCTGCGACGCCCCACACAGCGAGCGGATCATCAGCCGCCAGGCTTCGAAGGGCTGACTGCTGAGAGCTTTTCGCTGACCGCTGTCCGCTACTCCAGCATGGTCTGAATCTGTTCGCGAACCCGGCGGATCAGGTTCTCGCGATCTTCGGGCCTGAGGCCTTCCGTTTCGACCGGTTCGCCGACACGCACGCGCAGCGTGACCGGCCGGATGATGCGGCTGCCCCGGTGCATCGCCGCCAGGCCGCCCGAGATGGCTACGGGCACGACCGGCGCTTGGGCCTTCAGGGCCATCATGAAGCCGCCCTTCTTGAAGGGCAGCAGCTTCCCCGTCTTGCTCCGCGTGCCTTCGGGGAAGATCAAGAAGGAATTCCCCGACCGTATCGAGGCCGCCCCCTCTTCGATCGACCGCAGCGCCGCGTCGCGATTCCGGCGATCGATGGGAATGAAACCGCCCAGCCGGAACGCGCGGGCAAGGATTGGAATGCCGTCCAGCTCGTGCTTGTACAGAATGTGCATCCGCGGATGCAGCGCGTCGAAGAGGACTGGTGGATCGATGTTGCTTTGATGATTCGCGCAGTACACGGCGGCGCGGCGGAGCGGCTGTGATCCAGGTCTTTCGACCTCATAGCGCAAGCCGCTCACCCACAGGCCGAGGCGTACGCCGGCGTGGCCGAGAATGTACAGCAGGTCCTTCCAACCGAAGGCCAGGGCCAGCAGCATGCCGGGCGGCGCTGTGACGAGGACGTAGAGGGAGACGACCAGGTATGTCGCGGCGGATCGAACGGCGGCGATCAGCATCAGACAGAAACGCCCGCGGCGTCGATCATAACCGCGGGCGCCGAGTGGGGTGCGGGATGGTGATGGTCAGCCCGCCGCGAACGCTAAGAGGCCCGGGCCGCACGTCGCGAGGAGGGTGCCGCTTGCGCGCGCGGGGCCGCCTTGGCGACCTTGGCGCGGGCAACCGTGCGTGCTCGCGCGGAGAAGCAGCGCTCGAGCGCCCGGTCGACCATGCCTTCGATCGCGGCCGCCGGCTCGCGCATCACTTCAGAGACTTCGGAAATGACGAGGAACTTCGCGCGGTCGAGCATACGCTTCTCGCGAAACGACAGGCTCTTCGACTTGGACAGAAACGTGAGGCTCTTGAGCACGTCGGCGACGTCGTAGATCGAACCGCTGCGCATCTTGTCGGAGTTGTCCTTGAAGCGCCCCTTCCAGTTCTGGTGATTGTCAATCTTCCCGTCGCCCAGCAGGCCGAACAGTCGCTCGACCTCCTCGTCGGTGATCGCCCGGCGGAGGCCGACGCCGTCCACGTTGCCCAGCGGCACGAGTACGGTGGTCTCGTTCGCCACGATTCGCAGATGGTAGAAGCCGCAGGTGGTGCCGAGAATGGTTTTCTCTTCGATCCGCTCGACTACGCCAAGACCATGATTCGGGTAGATGACCTTGTCGCCGACTTCGAATGTCACGGTTCCCCCTGTTCGGAAGCTCGCTCTGGTAGGCCGAAATCGTACCGGCGGTCCGTCAAGTATACCCCAGTTGGACGGTCGCTCTCAACGAAAATACCAGAAAAATGGCCACTTTTTGCCGATCTCGCCCCTTTGCCGAGGCGTCTTCCAGCGGCAACGACGGATCCCCGTCTTGGCGAGGCTCCGCGCATGGTCTCCTAGTAAGTGACTTATGTACAACTACTTATAGGCGTTCGGCCGGCTCGGTCGCTGAAGAGAACGCGGCCGATACCACGCTACTCCCGCTGCGCGCCAAAGCGCTGTTTCAGGAGCATCTGCACGGCATGAACTCCGTCACGCCAGCGAATCTTCTTGCCGGCCGCTTTGGACCGCGGCGAGAACGTGACGGGGCGCTCGATGATGCGATAGCCGCCGGAGAGGAGCATGGCGGTAATCTCGGGTTCGATGTCGAACCCGTCGGCTGTGAGCACCAGACTGCGGGCGACATCGCCCCGCATGACCTTGTAGCAGGTCTCCATGTCGGTCAGCGACGAGCGGAACAGGAGGTTGGCCAGCCAGGTAAGGCTCGCGTTGCCCCACCTGGTAAGAACAGGCACCCGTGCTGAACCGGGCAGGAAGCGGGAGCCGTAGACCGCATCCGCCTCGTTACGCAGGATGGGGTCGATCAGGCTTGCCAGCTGTCCGGGATCGAGCTCGAGGTCAGCGTCCTGTACAACCGTAACCGTGCCACGCGCGCGCGCGAGGCCAAATCGCACGGCGTGCCCTTTTCCCCGATTCCGGTTCAGATGGACGATCGTCAGCAGCGGGTTGCAGGCCCCCAGGCGGTCGAGCACCTCGGCCGTGCCATCCCCCGACCCGTCGTCGACGACGATGATCTCGCGAGGCAGCGGCAGTTCGATGGTAAGCAGCCGATCGAGAACGGTGGCGATGGTCGCGCGCTCGTCGTAGACCGGAACGATGATGGAAAGGAGGCCGTCCAACGAGTCGCCGAGGATGATAACTCAGGGAAAACGCGAATTGCAGAGCGCAGGACGTTGGACTGCAGATTGATTGCAGATCGGGGCAAGTCAGGTCTGACTGCGACCAGGTGTCTTCATTTTGGACGGCTATCGGGCCGGACAGTCGGATTCACCCCTCCGCTTCGCCACTGCTGCGGTGTCGAAACGGGCCACGACATCGAGGTCCCCCGCCACGTCGCGTGACAGGGCGGAGAGATCGGCTATTGCGTACGGCAGGCCGCCCGGCGTCAACCAGCGGACGATCGCCTGCGGCAGGTCGTAGGTCGCGTTGTCGCCAGTACGCGCCGACATCCGGGGGTTGCCCAGGACCGCCAGGTGCAACCAGTACGCCGTATCAGGATCGGGCACGAGGTACTCGACACAGCCGGGTGGGACATGTGCCCGAGCCCAGATGCCCGCGCGCTCGAGCGGCGACGACACGGCCGGTCGTTGTCGTTGCGATGCCGAGACTGCCTGCGGCGCAACAACGAGAGGCCTCGCAAACAGCGCTGCGGCAACCGCCGCTGGAAGCCAGGCACTTGCTCGGATCAACACCTGCACGGAGTGCGTCCACCGGCCTGCTCGGCCTGGCGCCACGAGGCCGGCGATCCATTTCCAGACGGAAGCCACGGCCAGCGCCGCCAGAACGGCTTGTGGATACAGGACCAGATAGAACATCTTGAGCGCCAGGTACGGTGCGTCGGCCTGCTGAGATCGCGCCAACGCAAACAGCACGGCCATCTGAGCGCCCATGCCGAAGACAAGCACCACGGTTGCGATGCCTTCGCGTCGAAGGCAGGCTGGAACGACACCTGCGACGGCGATGGTGAGCAAGAGCCACCCGCCATGGGCGGACACGTCAGGCCAGGGTGAGGTGCCACTCGTACCGGCCATCTGAAGCCAGCCGGGACGCGCCGAAACGTACAGCGTCGCGATCAAGACGACGGGCGCGAGCGCGACGGTGAGATCGAGCAGACGTCGCCAGACTGGCAGCCATCGGTCAAGGTTACGAGCGGCCAGAGACCCGATCCCCTCGACGGCCATGAGTCCTGCGAGCGCCAGAAGCGGCGGGCCAATCCAGATGGGCCAGGTCAGGAAGGCTGCTGCGCCTGCCAGCCCGAAGACGGCGAGCGGCACACGTCGATGGTCGCGATGCCAGACGACGAGCGCCCACCACATGACGACCGCGAAGAGTTCCGAGACGACCTGGGCCAGAAACGAGTAGGCGAGAAACGACTGCAGGAAATAGACGGGCGAGCCAAACAGCAGCAGGACGGCGAGCACGGCGAACGGCAGCCCGTGCGTGACGGCTCCAGGCCCTTCAACAGGCGGCAGCCGCCGAGCGTCTGGGGCCGGGGTCGTTGGCTCGTGACGCACGTCGGCCAGGACGCGCATGGCGATCAGGAAGACGAACCCCGCCTTGAGCGCGACGGCGGCCGACGCGACCGGGTGCAACGCGTGCAGTCCGGTGGCTCCGCTCCAGCGCCCAGCCAGCGCGACGAGAATGTGGCTGCCTGGCGTGTAGTGGATCATCTCGCCGAGGAACGCTTCGACGCCCGCGTCGTGCACCAGCCGCCAATTCCGCTCGATGTACTGGATCAGCAGCAAGTGATGCGTCAGGTCGGGCCCGGTGCCGAGTGGGAAAAACGTCGGACGGGCGATCCACAGCAGCCAGGCAAAGGTGCCTCCGACGATCCCCACAAGCGCGGTCAGTTCCTGGAGCCGCCAGGCGGCGCGGCTCACTAGGGCCACCAGGGCGAGGGCGCCGGCCGCGAGCGTTACCGGCAGCATGATGAAGGGCCCGAACGCCCATCCGGCCCGGTCGACGAGGTAGGCGGTGACGATCGTCGAGGCAGGCACGAGGGCCGCAACGATCGCGACGGCTTCTGCTCCGGTCAGCTGGGTGCGGTCGGCCACCGGTGATAGTCATACTCCAAGACCAGGGCGCGCGCGCGGATGATGCGCCGGGCCTGGCGCCGCTCCCTGCACCGGTAGATTGCTCCAGACGAATCTCAGAAGGCGCGTCGGCGTGGGCGACAGGTGGCCATGGCATGTCCACCGACCAGCCGAGGAAGGACGTTTCGCCAGCCTGCAGAGGTGTGTGGTCTTCGCTCCACGCAACTGAAACTCACTAACGGTGATGGAGGAAGGCTCGTGCCGACCGGGTATGATGGATGGATTCGCATCACCTCCTGATGGCCGGAGTGGTGAAACTGGCAGACGCGCGGGACTCAAAAGCACCCGCCGCGTGCGGCCGCACCCCAACAAATGCCGAATGATCCGCATAAACATTGACGACGTGCGGTTGCACCACGTTACACCGAGTGCGGTAAACTACACCAAATACACCGCGTCAGGGACAGCGAAAGGGACAGGGACAACCGATCGGTGACTGGTGGCCTATGGCAAAGATCACGAGTCTAAAGCATCACGCTGAGGACTGGATCAGTCTCCGCGAGGCGGCCGTGTATCTCGGCGTGAGCGTGCGGACGCTCCAGCGCGACGTCGAGAAGGGAGCGCTGCCCGTCCACACGATTGGGAGCACGCGGGTACGGCGGATCCTCATCACAGACTTTCGCAACTATGCGCCGAGCACGGAAGAACACCCATCCATGAAGCGCTCGTAACGCGACAACCGCGACAGTTGCGACAATCGCGACTCCTATCCGAACACACATCCTAGGTACTCCATGCACCTGATAGTCTGCAGTGCATGGACCGAAATCACCACGCACCAGGCCGCCGACAAAGCCGCGAGGCCGAGGCTGCGCGTCCCATCACGCCTCGGCTGACGCCCGCCAAACGCGCGGCGCAGCTGATCGGCATCCCATACACGAGCCTTAGGCTCCTGGCCTACCGCGGCGAGTTTCCGATCGTGAAAGTGGGCCGGGCCTGGTATCTGGAGACCGCGGCGCTCGATCGGTGGGTCGACTCGCGCAAGCAGAACGCCTAAGAGGAAGGGAACGCGCCTCGAACCGTTCCAGCGGCCCGAGGCGCGACGGAGAGGACCGACCGATGAACAATCCCAGTGTAACAGACGCCGGCCATCTGGTGTCCGCCGACGAGATCCCGTGGACGTCCGAGCCCGTGGCGCGCGCGGAAGACGTCGAGCTGCTCATGCTGAGCGAACCGGAGCTCTGGCACTACGCCAGCGACCTGCAGCACGAGGCGCGCTGGCTCCGGCGCCTGAGCCACGCGGCCCTCGCCGAGATCGCGCGCCTGATCGACGCCCTCGGGCGCGCGTCGAGGATCATCGATCATCAGCGCCAGCAACTGCGCGCGCAGCGAGAACAGGTATGAGCGGCGCGCCGATCGGCGACCGGCGACGCTTTGAGCGTCTCCCTGGTGGCGGATACGTCTACGAGCTCGTGGATGAACCGCTCCGCATCGAAGCCCGGCATCTCAGACGCGATCACTCACAACTACACGCCGAAGTCGACGTGATCTGCGACTGGGCCGGCGTCAAAACGCACAACCGCTCGCTGTCGTGCGCGGACTTGAACTTGTCGAGTCAGAGCGCCCGCCGCACCCTGGCGACGCACTGCGCCCAGCGCGCGGGCACGAAGCCGACCGAGTTTGACTGGTTGGGCGCCCTTGACGCGGCGTGCTTGGAAGTGATCCGCGCCGAACGGCAGGGCGAGGCGCCGATCATCTTGGACGACGCGCCGGACGTCCTGGCCCGTGACCTCGACGTGTTCGGCCTGACCGTTCCGGCGGACGCGGCCTCGATGCTCATCGCGCACGGCGACTCGCTGAAGTCGCTCCTCGTGCTGCTCGTGCTCGGCACGCTGGCGCAGCGCGGGCAGCCGGTGCTATTGCTCGACTGGGAATGGAGCGCCGATCGGCATCGCGCGCGGAAGCGGCGCCTCCTCGGCGCGGAGCGCCTGGAGCGCCTGCACTATCTGCGGTGTCGGGCGCCGCTTGTGCTCGAATGCGACCGGGTACGGCGCTATTGCGATGAGCAGCAGATCGCGTTTCTCGGCGTCGACAGCGTCGGCCTCGCCGCCGACGGCCCGCTCAAAGATGATGACGTGGCCATCCGGTTTCACCGGGCGCTCGCCAGCCTGCCGCCGGCGCTCTGCGCGGCGCATGTCCCGAAGAGCGCCGTCAGCACCGACGTGAAAGTGGACCCGATCGGGCCCTTCGGGTCCGTCTTCTTCGCGAACCTCTCCCGCGCCTCCTGGCTCGTCAAGAAGCAGCCCGGGCCGTCCGACGACGTGGTGACGGTGGGCTTGTTCCCTCAAAAGCAAAACGACAACGCCAGACAGCGGCCCGTCGGGCTCGAGTTCGCGTTCAGCGCGGATCGGATCGGTGTCCGGCCTGTCGACTTGGCCGGCGTGGCCGGGCTCGGCGAGCGGCTGCCGCTGGCCGTCCGCATGATGCACGTGTTGCGGCGCGGCCCATTGTCGTTTGCCGAGATCGCGAACGAACTCGACGCCAAGCTCGACAGCGTGATCAAGGCCGCGAAGCGGTGTCCAGCGTTCACGAAAGTCGACGGCACCGACGGAAAGCCGCGTATCGCATTGGTGGAACGGCGGATCGCATGACTGGACAGTTGTCCTGGACACGCTTGGACATGTCCAGTGGACTGGACTGGACGGACAGCCTTTACGTAGTAAGGCTGTCCTGTCCAGTCGCTGTCCGCCCTCTAGGGCCCTTGAAAACTCTCTCCGTCGCTCCATCGACAGCGCGGGCCGATGACATAGGAACTTTCGCGAAATGGAAACGAAAGGAACATCCACAATGAAACGCATCAAGGACATGATCTTAGTAGTACTTTGTCACATTCGAATGAATCCCGACGGAGATCGTTATTCGCC
>CAZCEL010000161.1:0-9176 GCA_964497175.1 uncultured Bifidobacteriaceae bacterium | reverse complement strand
AAAGGCGGTGCGCCGTCCCTGCCGTTCTACGCTGTCGAAGGCCTGGTTCTCCTCGCGCCGCGCCTTGAGGCCGTCGGCGCCGAGGTCTTCAACGAAGACACGGGAATCGGGGGCCGACGCGCCGTTGAGATCCAGGTAGACGTCCCGGTATTCTCGCTTCCCGAGCCGTGTGTCGAGCAGCGTGGGCACGGAGTACCTGCCGGAGACGCTGAGCAGCTGAAGACCCGTGATGTACAGCGCGCCGATGTAGACATCCTGAGCTGACGGGTCCTTGGCGGCAATGCTGTCCATCTTGGCCGCATCCAGAGCCTGCACCAACTCCTTGGCGAGAGACGCCGATTTGGACACCTGAGCCCACGCGGGACTCGAACACGCCAGGATCAGGGCGGCGGGAACGGCCGTTCGCAGCACCGTGCGACGGCAGGCACCGTGGGTGTACAGGGTCTTCATGGGCCCCTCCTCCCTTCAAGCGGCGATTCGTGACCACCGTGTTCTACCACAACATTGGCCAGGAACACAGGAAATCACGCTCTAATCTGACCGCCGATGGAGCAACTCACAGTGGGCCATCAGACAAACAGCGCATCCTCGTCGTCGACGCGAGACCGGCTCCGTCCGTTCGTGCGAACGCTTCTGAGCACGTACAGCGCGGCACGAAGCCCTCTCAAGAGAGCGACCCCTTCTCGAGCCGGACGCACGATCACCGACTGCACCCCTGACAGGATCTGATCGGTGCGCTCGGTAAGATTGGTCAGGAACCGATCGATGTGCTCGACTTGCGCCGTCGCCAGCGACGCGGCCCGCGACGCGTCGCGACCGAGTGCCTGCAGCTGCGCCAGCACGGGCCGCAGATCGTTCTCGATCGAGTCGGCAAGCGCCTCGACGCGACGCGACAGGCGGCTGGCGGCTGCGAGCACGCCGATCTGCACCAGCGCGGTCGTGAGTGTGGCCAGTGCGATGATCCCGAGGAACACTTCCGCCCACACGGTCACGTGGTCTCCCTGGCGCGGGCCTGCTGGTAAGCCTCGCGGCCCCGCTCAATGGCCGTGGCGACCGTCTCTCGCCCCTGACTGATGATCTGGCGACCGCGGTCGGCGGCCTCGGCCGCCCGCTCGCGACCTTCGCGGGCCTTGTTGCCGAGGTATTCCCGTGTGTCACTGCCTGTCGCCGGCGCGTACAGCAGCGCGACTGCCGCGCCGCTCACCGCGCCGAGGAGAAACGCCAGCATGATGCTTCCGGCGCCGGCCCCGTCATCTCTTGACATGTTCGCCTCCTCGAGACCCTGAAGTGGTTTCAGAAAATGCTGACCTTCACGTTGAGGTACCGCCGAGGATCCTTGCGGATGTCAGCCACAAGCGCACGCAGATCCCCGACCGCCCCGTTCATGTTCTCATATAACTGTCTGTCTTTCAGCAGCAGGCCCGCCGTGCCTTCCCCCTCGGTCAGCCGATTCACGAGCTGATCCAGCCGAGACGTCACGCTGTTCAGACGGTCGAAGAGCGCCGGGTCGCTGATCAGACGGCCCGCCGTCCCCTCACCGCGGTTGAGCTTGCCCACCAGGGTGTCAATGCTCGACGTGGCGGCGGTGAGCGTCGTCGAGAAGCTGTCGTCCTTCAGCAGCCTGCCAAGACTTCCCTGACCCTCGTTCAGCTGGCGGGTCACGGTCTCGAGGTTCTTTAACGAGGCCTCGAGCGCATCCGCCGCCTGCCGGTCGCTCAACAGCCGCCCCAGCGTTCCCCGTCCCTGCTTGAGGCCTTCGGTCAGATCCCCGGCCGACCCGACGAACCGCTGCAGCTCTGAATACAGGCGATCGTCGGTCATCAACTTGCCGGCTGTGCCACGTCCTTGGCGCAGGTCCTGAATCAGACTGGTCAGCTCGGCGATGCCTTCGCTGGCCTGGTCCGTCATGTCGGACAAGAGCGCCGGCGCCCTGCCGGTGGGCACGTATCCCCACTCGGGTATGGGTGTGCCCCTTGTGGCGGGCGAGATGTCGACTGCGCTCTCGCCGAGCAGCGACACTGACCCGAGCCTGGCTACCGAGGCGGTTGTGATGCGCTCGCGGTCTCGCTGGTTGACCTGAAAGGTCACCTCCACCGCCTCTCCCGAGAGGACCACGGCCTGGACGGCGCCGACTTCCACGCCGGCAAGCCGGACCGGAGATCCCGGCTTGAGCCCAGCCACGTTCGAGAAGGTCGTTTTCAGGCTGTAGCGCTGCCAGGGGAATCCGCGGTCACCGGTCAGCATGAAGATCGTGAGCATGGTGATGACCAGGGCGGCGATCGACAGGACCCCGATCTTGAGCTCCGCCCAGGCGAGCGATCGTGTTCTCGGCATATCGCTTCCAATCCAGACACTAGGAAAGAAACGTCCTCAGGTAGTCGTCGTGCGACTCCCGCAGCTGGTCTGCGTTCCCCTCGAACGCAATCCGGCCTTCTCGTAGCATGATGAACTCGGCCTCTCTGGCCTTCTTCTCCGTCGCGGGCACGACCCGAACCACGCCGTTGTCTCGAATCGCCGCATGTGTGGCGATGTAGAACGCGTCACGCAACTGGTGCGTTACGACGATCGAGCTCACGTTCTCGAGGTCCCGCAGCTTGATGATCTCATCGTCTACGGTCGTGGCGGTGATCGGATCGAGGCCTGTGGTCGCCTCGTCGTACAGGAGGATCTTCGGCCGCGCGGCCATGGCCCGGGCGATGGCCACCCGCCGGCGCTGACCGCCCGACAGCTCGGAGGGCATCCGGTGCGTATACTCCTCGAGGCCCACAAAGCCGAGAACCTGTTGAACGCGCCGGTCGGCCTCGTCGATCGGCATCCGGCTTTCCTCGTAGAGCTTGTAGCCGACATTCTCCCGCACGGTCAACGAGTCGAAGAGCGCGCCCTCCTGAAACACCATGCCAAGTTCGGCCCGTACGGCCATGAGCTCGCGTTCACTCATCTGGTCGACGCGGGAGCCGTTCACCCAGACCGCCCCGCTGTCGGCCGGCAGCAGGCCGAGGATGATCTTGAGAATTGTAGATTTGCCCGAGCCGCTCGCCCCGAGAATGATCTTGGTGTGTCCGCTAATCAAGGCAAAGGTGATATCCTGCAGCACGACCTTGTCGTCGAACGCCAGCGACACCTGATCGAACATGACCACCGGCGCACCGGTGGCGTTCAGGATCGCGTGTACGGATGCGGTGTCAGGGGTCTCTCGAATCTCCACGGCCATTCGTCAGTACATCAGAGAGATCAACACGCGCGTCACGAAAAAGTCCACCGCAATCACCCCCACCGACCCCGCCACCACCGACATCGTCGTCGCCCGTCCGACACCCTGGGTGCCTCCGGTGGTCCGCAGCCCCACGTGGCAGGCGATCGTAACGATGACGAAGCCCAGCACGAAGGGCTTGATCAGGCCCATCCAGACGTCCTCCATGTACAGCGCCTGCAGAATGGACGACCAGTACAGGCCGCTGGCGACCTGCAACTGGAACCGGGCGACGATCCAGCCGCCGACAATGCCCACAAGATCCGCCACGACGGTCAACATCGGCGCCATGACGACGGCGGCCACCACGCGGGGCACGACCAGCTTGCGCACCGGATCGGTGCCCAGCGCGCGCAAGGCGTTGACTTGATCGGTCACGACCATTGATCCCAGCTCTGCGGCGATACCGGATCCCACGCGCCCGGTGAGCATGAGGCCCGTGAGCACGGGTCCGAGCTCCTTGATCATCGAGGCGCTCACCAGACGACCGACCACCGGCCGGGCGCCGAACTGGTCCAGCGTCAGCCCGCTCTGAAGGGCCAGGACGGCGCCGGTGAAGAAGCCGACCAGCAGCACCACGGTCAGCGACGCGACCCCGATGGCATCGAGTTGCTCGACCAGGTCGTGTCGGTACACCGGCGGCGTAACGGCGCCCTGGATGGCCGCCCCGGTCAGGCGCACGTACTCCTGCACCTCGAGGGCGGCGCGCTTCAACCAGGTCTGAGCGGACGGGCGCACCGCGGCTCAGGCCCTCCGCGCGGGCCAGGGAAGCCCGAGATCAGCCGCCCGCAGGCGCTTGATCTCATCGCGCAGGGACGCGGCTCGCTCGAAATCCAGGTCCGCCGCCGCGGTGCGCATCTTCTCCTGCAAGACGCTGATGTGCGCGTCGACCTCGACCTGGCTGCGAAAGGGCTCCAGCCGGTCGCCTGCGGCTGCCGGGGTGTAGTAGTCGCGCTCGTACACACTCGACATGACCGCGTCGATCTGCTTGACGATCGACTGCGGCGTGATGCCATGGCGGAGGTTGTAGGCCTCCTGGAGCGCCCGGCGCCTGCTGGTCTCCTCGAGGGCGGCGCGCATCGACTCGGTGACGCCGTCGGCGTACATGATGACCCGTCCGTTGACGTTCCGGGCGGCGCGGCCCGCAGTCTGGATCAGCGATCCGGCCGACCTGAGGAATCCCTCCTTGTCGGCGTCCAGGATTGCCACCAGCGACACCTCGGGCAGGTCCAGCCCTTCCCTGAGCAGATTGATTCCGACGAGGACGTCGAAGGCGCCCCGGCGCAGATCCCGCAGGATCTGCACTCGCTCGAGCGTTTCGATGTCCGAGTGCAGGTAGCGGACACGCACCCCCAGTTCCTGATAGTACTGTGTGAGGTCTTCGGCCATGCGCTTGGTGAGTGTGGTGACGAGCACGCGCTCGCCGCGGGCCGCGCGCGCGCGAATTTCCTGAAGGAGGTCGTCCACCTGCCCTCTGACGGGCCGCACATCGATTGGGGGATCAATCAGACCGGTCGGCCGGATGATCTGCTCGACAACGACGCCCTGCGCCCTGTCGAGCTCGTAGGGCCCCGGCGTTGCCGACACGAAGATGACCTGCCGCGCCCGCGCTTCCCACTCCTCGAAGCTCAGCGGACGGTTATCGAGCGCCGACGGAAGCCGAAACCCGTAGGCGACGAGGACCTCTTTGCGCGAGCGATCGCCGTGAAACATGCCCCGGATCTGCGGAACCGTCTGGTGACTCTCGTCCACGATGACGAGGGCGTCCTCCGGCAGGTAGTCGAGCAGCGTGGGCGGCGGCTCGCCGGGACGCCGACCCGTCAGGTGGCGCGCATAGTTCTCGATTCCGTGGCAGTAGCCGATCTCCCTGATCATCTCGAGATCGAACATCGTCCGCTGATGCAGACGCTGCGCCTCGAGCAGCTTGCCCTCCGACTCGAGCCGCGATCGATGCTGCGCCAGCTCTTCCTTGATCGATTCCACGGCCCGTCTGGTTCGTTCGCGCGGCACCACGAAGTGCGACTTGGGATAGACGGCGACCTTGTCGTGACGATGGATTGTCCTGCCCGTCAACGGATCGAAGGACACAAGCTCGTCTACTTCGTCCCCGAATAGCTCGATGCGCAGGCCGTGCTCCTCGTAGGACGGATAGACCTCGACGATGTCGCCGCGGACCCGAAAGGCCCCGCGCCCGAACTCGTGATCGTTGCGCTCGTATTGAATCTCAACGAGCTTGCGCAGGATCTGATCGCGTCCGATCCGCTGTCCTCGCTCCAGGGGCAGCAGCATGCCGTAATACGCCTCGGGCGATCCAAGACCGTAGATGCACGAGACACTCGCGACGATGATGACATCCCGCCGCTCGAAGAGCGATCGCGTTGCGGACAGCCGCATGCGATCGATCTCCTCGTTGATCGTGGCTTCCTTCTCGATGTACGAATCGGTTGACGGGACGTAGGCCTCCGGCTGGTAGTAGTCGTAGTAGCTGACGAAATACTCGACGGCGTTCCCCGGAAAGAAGCGCCGAAACTCCTGAAAGAGCTGCGCGGCCAGCGTCTTGTTGTGCACCATGACCAGCGTCGGCCGGTTCACTCTGGCGATGGTCTGGGCCATCGTGAACGTCTTGCCCGATCCCGTGACGCCGAGCAGCACCTGATACCGATCGCCGCGGCGAAGGCCCTCCTCGAGCTCGCCAATCGCGCGCATCTGATCCCCGGCCAGACCGAACTCCGACACGAGGTTGAAGCGGTCGTAGACAGATGGCATGCGAACCAGTGATCGTACCACAGGGAGTGCCGGCGGGCGCTGGGGAGGAGTTCTCCACCCGCGGCGTCCGGCCGCCGGTACACTCGGCTCGCCCCCGGTCAGCGGCCGGATCTGAGCGGAGCGAAGTAGCCGGAGCGAGCCCGCACCCGCAGGTCGCGATCGGCTCGTCCGGCCAGTCTGATGCCCAGCTTGCGCCAGGCGCCGTCGGCCTTCTCGTTGGTGGATACGTATCCCAGGACGTACTGTGCCCTGATTTCTCCCAGCACCTCTTGATACGCCTTGTCGAGATCCGCGACCGAGAGGGGAAAGAACGCCCGGCCGCCAGACGCATCCGCCAACTGGCGCAGCACGAGCTGCTGCTCAGCGCGTGCACGCACCGTTGAGTGCTGGACGACGCCGACGGCATACACGGTCACGTCCGACGCTTTGATCAGATTCAGCACATCGTGCAAGCGCAGGACGCTGCGGGTGTCTCCGCCGTCTGAGTACAGCACCATGATCGTGCGCCCCGTTGCGCCCGATGCCCCGTCCAGGTACACGCCGATCGCGTCGAAGAGCGCGGTCGCCCCGCGCGGTTTCTGCGATCGGATGCGCTCGACCAGGCGCACGAAGTCGTGTCGCGCGTAGCGACCGACGCGAACTTCGGTGTCGAAATCGACGAGCGTGACGTCTGCCGCCTCCTCCAGCGCGTCGAGGAACCTGATCGACGCCGTCCTGGTGAAGGCGATGTCGTCGGCCATGCTCTCACTGAGGTCGAGCACCAGACCAAGGTGCATCGGTAACGATGACGCGGCGTGCCCACCGAAGTGCAGAACGTGCTGCCTGCGGCCGTCCTCGAACAGCTCGAAGTCTTCCGCCGTGAGATCGGTCACGAGATTACCGCGGCGATCGCTGACCGTGACGCCGACCGTCACCAGGTCCACACCGGCCCGAAACAGGGAGGACTGTCCGGCCGAGGCCGGCAGGCACCAGGCGGTCGCCAGGGCCAGGATACTCGACCGCATGCACGCGCCCGAGGTCACGACACGCACTCTACATCGGGAGCGTCGGTTTGCAAACCGCTGGCTGGCGCGTCGATCGACTTCTCGTGCGCCGGTACGTGGCACGGGCGGCGCTACCATCAGCCGGCGCAGGCGGGCGTATAATCAGAGGTTGGTACCAGGATGCGGTGTCTAGCCGTCTGCCAGGACGAGCTGGTCATCAGGATGCTCGCAGAAATCCTGCTGCCCGGCTTCGAGGTGGAATTCATCGTCGAGAACCGTCCGCTGGCGAGGCGCCTGCACGAGGCGGGCGTGCAGGTCATGGCCGGCGACCCCCAGCGGACGGACACCTTCGTCAAGGCCGGCCTCGGTCCGAGCACGTGCGTGATCATCGAGGACAACGCGCGCCGCAGCCCGAAGCGGGTTCTCGCGGCGGTGCGCGACGCCGGCGGCACGCTCATCTACGTGCTCGGTGTCGGCACCGGATCGACCAGCGCGCGGGCCGAGGAGTTCCACGCCGAGTTCCCCGATGTCTCGTACCTCGTTCTGTCGGAGCTCTTCGGCGGCCCGTTGCTGACCGAGTTCAGCCGATCGCTCACCCGGGCCCGGGTCCAGCAGTACCAGCGGTACCTCGCGGACGCCGACCGCGTTCTTATCATGCTGCACAACGAACCGGACCCGGATGCCCTCGCCAGCGGACTGGCCCTACGAAGCGTTCTTCACCGAACCAAGACCACGGCCATCATCGGCGCGCTGCAGAACGTCACGCGGCCCGAGAATCTCCGGATGGTCAATCTGCTCGACATCCACGTCGAGACCATCACGCCCGAGTCGCTCGGAGCGTTCGATCGCATCGCCATGGTCGACGTGCAGCCGCACTACTTTGGTGGTCTCATCGATCGGGTCGACCTCGTCGTCGACCACCATCCCGAACAGCCCGGGTACTCGGCGGTCTACAAGGACATTCGGGCCGACTACGGCTCCACCTCGACAATCCTGACCGAGCATCTGCGGGCCGTCGATGTGAACATCTCGGAGCGTACGGCAACCGCCATGTTGTACGCCATCAAGTCCGACACGCTCTTCTTCAACCGTCAGGCCAACCGCGTCGATCTGGACGCGTTTTCGTATCTGTACCCACTCGCCGACGCCGCACTCATCCGGAAGATGGAGGGCTCCGAGATCACCCTCGAGCGCCTCGACTACGTGTTCAAGGCACACCGCGGCGGTACGATGGCCGACCAGGTCTTCTGCAGCTTCCTGGGTCCGTCGCCCCGCGAGGACTTCATTCCCTACGTTGCCGACTTCTTCCTGCAGCTCGAGGACGTCAAATGGACGGTCGTTGCCGGGCTGGTCGGCGGCTCGCTGGTGATTTCGGTGAGGAATCTTGGCTACTCGAAGAACGCCGGCGAGTTTGCCCGGCGGTTCTTCTCAGATATCGGCAACGCGGGCGGTCATAGAGCCATGGCGAAGGCCGTGATCCCGATCGCGGCGTTTCTCGATAAATTCGGCATGCGGGACACCACGGACATGAGCGCCAGATTGCACGACCTGGTCGATCAGTTCCTGCACGACCGCGACCACCGGGATCATCGGGATCAGAGGGTCGAGCGCAGCGAGGTGCCGTCCTAGCCCATCCGGTCGCCGCTGGCTCCGACGACCGGTTCGATGAACTGACGGTACGCGTCTTCGTACCCCCGGCTCATGAGCTCCGAGAGCCCCTGGTGCCGATCCGAACGGTCGTCGAGGCTGCCGCTAAAATCGAGCGGGCCGACTGGGTTGTGCGCCGGCCGGATCACGAAAATCCGGGCGAGCGCAGGCGGCGAACTGGCTGTGTCGCTTACGACCGCTGCCTCACACGAATGGAGAAGCTCCCCGAGCCGTCCGCGCGCATCGATTCGGGGACGGCTCAGGGCATGGGGCCCCCTCGCCTCGGGGGCCGCAGAGACGACGACGATCTGACGGACATCGAGCTTGACCAGTTCCTCGACCAGCCGCGGAAGGCACGACGGGCGGTCGCACAGCCGATGCGTTTCCCCCCGCCAGTAGCTTTCTGCTGAAAACGTGATCTGGTGGCAGCCCGACGCCAGGGGCAGCGTGAGCGCCGCCGACACCGCGTCCGGCAGGTGATCTCGCTCGATCCCCGACAGATCCCGAACCTCGGCCAGCCTGGCCTCGGC
>CAZCEL010000160.1:0-9227 GCA_964497175.1 uncultured Bifidobacteriaceae bacterium | reverse complement strand
CGTTGACGTCGAGGCCCTGTTTGAGCAGCGCGCGAATGGCCGGCTTGTCCTGCGCTGCCACCGCGGTGACCAGCCGCAGGTCGGGCTCGGCCGCCCCCAGGCCCGCTACGCCCAGCCAGCCGCACACACACAGCCCCGCCAACCGACGACGCCACGTTCCGCTCATGGTCGATTCCTCCCGCGCAGCGGGTTCCCGGGTGCGACTGAGCCCGTTGAGTTTCCATAATGATAGAGGGACTTGCCCGGGCCACGACCGGCCCGTCTACGTTTTTTGCAGATTTTTCACCCCGGCGCCCGCCACCGTCCAACACCGCCTATAATGTCCGGGTATCGAGGCAACCGGCCACAAAGGTAGGGGTAGTGCGCGCGTAGGAAGGTGACCACCATGTCGAGAAGGTTGGCAATTGCCCTCACGGGAACGATGCTCGCTGCCGGCGGGTTGCAGTGGTCCAATGTGCAGGCCGCGGGCGGCCAGGCGCCGGCCCCCCCGGCGCGCCCGACGTCTGCTGGCGCTGCGGTTCCAGCAGCCCCCACGCGCGCGCTCTTCGATCGCTACTGCGTGAGCTGTCACAGCGAGAAGTTGAAGACCGGCGGCCTCACGCTCGAGGGGATCGATCCGGCCGATGCAGCCAGGCATGCGGAGACGCTCGAAAAAGTGGTGCGCAAGCTGCGCGGCGGGCTGATGCCACCCGAGGGCCGGCCCAAGCCCGATGCTCCCACGCTGGACGCGTTTACGACGTCGCTCGAAACCGCCCTCGACCGTGTGGCGGCAGCCACGCGCGACCCTGGGCGCGTGAGCTCGCGCCGCCTCAATCGGGCCGAGTATGTCAACGTGATCCACGACCTGCTGGCGCTCGACGTCGACGGCACGGAGCTGCTGCCGTCGGATATGGCGGGCTTCGGATTCGACAACAACGCCGATGTCCTTGCGATCACCCCGGCGCTGATGGCCCGCTACATCACCGCCGCCACCAAGATCAGTCGCCTGGCGGTGGCCAGTCCGGACAATCGGACGATGATGCACCAGTACAAGGTCGAGTTCGGCACGAGGCAGGAAGCGCGGATGAACGAAGACATGCCGTTTGGGACGCATGGCGGGATCGCGATTCGCCACACGTTTCCGCTCGACGGCGACTACACGTTCGCCATCCGGCTGCAGAAGAACGGGACCGTGAGCACCATCGACGGGATCGAGGAGGACGAGCATCAGATCGAGCTGCGCGTCGATCACGCGCTCGTCAGGCAGTTCCGGATCGGCGGCCGGTTCAAGGGGCCGGATCCCGGCGTGCTGATCGCCGTTCCCGAAGACGACCCGGAGGGACAGAAGCTCCACGACTACCGCGTGAACGCGGACAAGGAACTGGAAGTCCGCCTGCCGATCAAGGCCGGCACGCGGCTCATCTCCGTCGCCTTCACCGACTCGATGCCGACGGCGGCAGTGGGAGGAGGGCGACGCGGCAGCGCGTCGTTCAGCAATCTCTTCTACAACAGTCAGCCCGGTGTCGAGACCGTCTATATCTCGGGACCGTTCGGCGGCAGGAAGCCGGAAGAGACCGTGAGCCGCCGGCAGATCTTCACATGCCGGCCCTCCACTGCCCGGGACGAGGAACCCTGCGCGCGGAGGATTCTGACGACGCTCGCGCGGCGGGCGTACCGGCGTCCAGTGACTGACGCCGACGTCCAGCCGCTGGTCGGCCTCTATACCGAGGGACGCAAGGAGCGGGACTTCGACTTCGGCATCGAGCGGGCGCTCGAAGCGATGCTGTCATCCCCCAAGTTCCTGCTGAGGATCGAGCGGGAGCCCGCCGGCTCGGCGCCTGGTTCGGTCTACCGGCTGAGCGATCTCGAGCTCGCCTCGCGCCTGTCGTTTTTCCTCTGGCGCAGCATCCCCGACGATGACCTGCTCGACGTGGCGGCGCGCGGCGCGTTGAAGGATCCGGCCGTGCTGACGCGTCAGGTGCGCCGGATGCTCGCCGACCGCCGCGCCACGCGCTTCATCGACGACTTCGTCGAGCAATGGCTGGAAGTGCGCAACATCAACACGGCCGGCGATCGGTTGCCGGGGTTCGATCCCACGCTGCGCGCCAACATGGCTCGCGAAACCGAACTGTTTTTCGAGAGCCAGGTGATCGAAGATCGTCCCCTCCCCGAGCTGCTCCGGGCGAATTACACGTACCTGAACGAGCGGCTCGCGCGTCACTACGGGATCGACGACATCTACGGCAGCCACTTCCGCCGTGTCACGCTGACCGACGACCGGCGTTTCGGTCTGCTCGGGCAGGCGAGCGTCCTGACGACGACGTCCTACCCGAACCGGACGTCGGTGGTGCTGCGCGGCAAGTGGGTGCTCGAAAACCTGCTTGGCACGCCGCCGCCGCCGCCGCCGCCCAACGTCCCACCCCTCAAAGAGAACACGCCGGGGCAGAAGCCCGAGGCGCTGCGCGAGCGGATGGAGCAGCATCGCAACAATCCCGTCTGCGCGGCCTGCCACGGCCGCATGGACCCGTTGGGCTTCGCGCTCGAGCACTACGACGCGATTGGTCGCTGGCGCCAGGACGACGGCGGCGCCCCGATCAATTCTGCGATCACCTTCGAAGGTAAGGCCGTGGACAGTCCCCGGGCATTTCGTGAGGCGCTGCTTGCCAGCGGCAACCAGTTCGTGAGAACGGTGACAGAGAAGCTGTTGACGTATGCGCTCGGGCGCGGTGTTGGCTTCGCCGACGCGCCCATCGTTCGAGGGCTCATCCGGGATCTCGAGCAGCAAGAATACCGATGGTCGGCGCTCGTCCTGGGCATTGTGCGCAGCGCGCCGTTCCAGATGCGGCGGGTACCCGCGCCGGGCGCCGTGCCGGCCGCGACGGTCGCCGCAAAGCAGTAGAGGCCGACAAGCCGAGGCAAAGAGGAGACAGGACATGATCATCACGAAGATGCGTTTGTCCCGCCGCGCGGTGTTGCGGGGCCTTGGCGCGTCACTCGCGCTTCCGCTGCTGGACAGCATGGTCCCGGCGATGACCGCGCTGGCGAGAACCCCTGGCGCGCCCGTGCGGCGGTTCGGCGTGTTCTACGTGCCCAACGGCATGTCCATGCCCTACTGGTTCCCGAAGGCCGAAGGACCGCTGCAGTCGATGCCCGCGACGCTGCAATCGCTCACGGATCTCAAGGACCGAGTCCTGCTGCTCGGCGGCCTGGCCGACGAGGCGGCCAACCTCGTCAAGGGCGGAGGCGATCATGCCCGGTCGGCCGGCACGTTCCTGACGACCATCCCGTTCAAGTTCACGGCCGGAGCCGACGTGTACGGGTCGGTGTCCATGGATCAGATCGCGGCCAAGGAGCTCGAAAAAGAGACGCAGATCGCGTCGCTCGAGCTCGGCATCGAGTCCAACGCCATGCTCGGATCGTGCGACGGCGGATCGAGCTGCGCGTACACCAACACGGTCGCGTGGCGCACCCCGACGACGCCGCTTCCCATCGAAAACGACCCGCGCGCCGTCTTCGAACGCCTGTTCGGCACCACCGGCAGCACCGACACAGCGGCACGCCTGGCGCGCATCAAGCGCGACCGCAGCATCCTCGACTTCGTCAACGAGGAGGCCAAGAGCCTGGGGCGGGTCATCGGGCCGCAGGATCAGGTCAAGCTCACCGAGTACTTCGACTCGGTTCGCGACATCGAGCGGCGCATTCAGATGGCCGAGACGCAGAACACGCGCGAGCTGCCGGTGGTCGATCAGCCGGCGGGCGTACCCACCGACTACGCCGAGCACGCACAGCTCATGATGGATCTGCTGCTGCTGGCCTTCCAGACCGACATGACGCGCATCAGCACGTTCATGCTGGCGCGCGAGGTGAGCGCGCATTCCTATCCCGAGATCGGCGTGCCGGACTCGCATCACCCCTTGTCGCACCATCAGGACGAGGCGGCCAAGCTCGAGCGGCTGCACAAGATCAACGAGTACCACTTCAGGCAGTTTGCGTACCTCGTCAAGAAGCTCGCCGACATGCCCGAGGGCGACGGAAAGATGCTCGACTACACGCTGTTCCTCTACGGAACCGGCATCAGCGACAGCAACACGCACTTCCACGACGATCTGCCCATCGCGCTGATTGGAGGCAAGGCGGCCGGCATCAAGGGTGGGCGCTACGTACGGCATCCGAAGGGGACGCCGCTCGCGAACCTTCACGTGACGATTCTCGAGAAGCTGGGTGTGCCGGTCGAGAAGTTCGGCGACAGCACCGGGAAGGTCACCACGCTGTCGGATGTCGTCGACGGTGTCTAGACCGAAGTCGCGCCGTACATTCGCTGGTGCCAGGGTGCGACGGGGACGCTTCGTGCGGCGACTGATGCTTGCGGCTGGCGTCCTGGCGGCCACCCTGGCCATCGCTTCGCCCGGCTCGGCGCAGGAGAAGAAGCCGTACCCCATCTTCACCTACGAACAGTACGTGGCCGCGATGAAGACGATCGGTCAGGCCTTCAACGCGGTCACGGCCTCCTTGTCACGGAACGAAATCGAAGACGCCAAAGCCTACCTTGCTATCTCCCGCGATCGGCTGGCCACCACGATCGTGTTCTGGAGGGACCGCAAGAAAGACGATGCGGTTCGCATGCTCAGGGACAACCTGGCGAAGCTGGACGAGCTGGACGCGGCGCTGTCAGTCGAGCGCGTCAACCGCGCCGGCGTCGATGCGATGGCCAGTCAGGTGACGGCGAGCTGCCAGAATTGCCACAACGTGTACCGCGACCAGGATCCCGTCACGAAGGCGTACCGGCTGAAGCCAGGCTCGGCCGAGTAGCGCCGCCCAAGGTACGCTCTCGCCAGACCGCGGCGCCCAGATTCTCCGGGTCGTCCGCCCTCAGGGCTTCGTGCCCTTGTTCGTAATCCGGATGTCCTGCAGCGCGTCGATCGTGCTGGGCAGCTCCGACGTTCCCGCCGGGATGCGGTTCCTGGCGAGCAAGTAGCTGACGATGTCTACGTAGACCTCGACGGCGAGGCTGGCAGGCTCCTGCTGCGGCATCGTGGCGGCCACCGTGGCCACGAGCTGGGCCATCGTCAGATCCTTCCACCGCTCGAGAAACGACGAGTCGAAGGCGCGCGGGCCGGCCAGCGCCGGTGCTCTCCCGACGCCGTTGTCGAAGAAGCCCCCGGTCAGGTCGTCGCGATGGCAATAGCTGCAGGCGCTCTTGTACGCCTGCCCGCCCCGCTCGGCTTGCGTTTCCGTATAGATCCCGTCCCAGACGGTCTTCTCTTCGCGCTGGCCCCCCGACACGTGAGTGGCTCCGGCGACGGCGAGCAGAGTCAGGGCCGCGGCGAATGCGGTGCGGCCGCGCCAGGACGGCCGCCCGAGGGAGTCAGCCGAGAGCGGGCTCAGTTGACCGTCCACAGGGTCAGCGTGGACACGTCCTTCACGAACAACCGATTTCCCGAGATGGCCGGCTGTGCCCAGGTCGCGCTGGTGGCGACCGTGTAGCGCCGCACGGGCTCGAACGCGGAACGGCTGGCCCGCATGACGAGCATCTCGGCGTCGTCTTCGAGCGCGAATATCGTCGATCCTGCGCGCGCGAACGCGACGTTCTCGGCCTGGCGGCCGTCGCCCCTCCACAACACCTTGCCGGTGTCGAGGTCGAGACCGAAGTATTGCCCGGCATTGAGGTGCGACAGCCCGTACAACACGCCATCGATCACCACACCGTTGGTCATGTGCAGCGACACGTCCTTGGTCTGCCACACATCGCTGGTCGTCCAGGTTGCGCCGGTCCGGGCGGCGCGGAACGCCGTGATGCCGTTTTCTCGACCCGCCTGGAGCACCATGTCCTTGTAGAGGATGGGTGTCTGCGACGTCGTATCCGACGGCGTGGTGAAGGGCCGCCGCCAGAGCAGCTCGCCCGTCTCCGCCGCGAGCCCCACCAGATTCCGGTGCGTGTACGTCACGATCTGGCGCGTGCCGCCGAGCTCGACGACGATGGGCGACCCGTAGGCGGGGCTGTCGCCGGTCCACGTCCAGCGGGCGTTGCCCGTGAGCGCATCGAAGGCGGTCAGCGCGGTGTCACCTGCTCCTCCGGTGTGAATGATCACGAGGCCGCGATCGACGATCGGCGACATGGCCGTGTGGTACAGCGGCTGCGCCTTGGTCGCTGGCTTCTGCCACAACTGCTTGCCCGTGGCGGCGTCGAATGCCGTGACGATGCTGGTCATGCCCATCGTGAAGAGCCGGCCGTTCGCAAAGGCGGGAGTCGACTTCGGCCCGGCGCCGTGCCGGGCGGTCGCGGGCATCATCTGGAACGGCGCGGGATAGGCCGTGCGCCAGACGACCTTGCCGGTCGCCGCGTCGAGCGCCGTCATGACCTCGTCCTGTTCCTGGCGCGTGAACGCGTAGAGACGGTCGCCGACGAGCAGGGGCGTCGCGTAGCCCAGCCCGATCTCGATCTTCCATCGCTGGGTCAGGCTCTCGGGCCACGACGAGGGCTCGCGGAACGACGCCACGGCGCCGTCGCGGTTCGGGCCGCGCCACTGCGGCCAGTCCTGCGCCGAGACGCCGAGGGCCGTCAGTCCGAAGGTCCCGAGCAGAATCGCGCTTCCGAACAGCAGTCGACGCGTCACGGCTTCACTCCTTGATGAGAATCCTGCGAGAACGAGACGCCCAATGTTACGAGAGGGCCGGGCCCGGGATCAATGCCGCCGAACCCGCGCCGTGTTTACTCGGCCACAAACATGTAACCTGCGCCGCGAACGGTCCGGATGAGCCCCCGATCGGTTTGTTCGAGCTTCTTTCGCAGATGGCTGACGTGCACGTCCACCGATCGCTCAAACGGCGTCGGCTCACGCTGGTACAGGATCGCGGCGATTTCCTCGCGGGACACGATGCGGCCCGCCGCCCGCATCAGCAGGTCCAGGATGTCGAACTCGATCGATGTCAGCGGGATCGGTTCGTCGCCGCGGTGGACTTCCCGTGTGGCCGGGTTCAGGCGGATGTCGCCGATCTGCACGACGGCGCGCCGGACCGGCTGGAGGTGGCCCGCCCGGCGAAGGACGGCCCGCACGCGCGCCAGAAGCTCGCCTGGTGCGAATGGCTTCGGCAGGTAATCGTCGGCGCCGCCTTCGAGCCCGGCGATCCGCTCGACCGGGCTCGTTCGTGCGGTGAGCATGATGACCGGAACGTTGCTGCGCTGCCGGATCTGGCGCAACACCTCGAAGCCGTCGAGCAGGGGCATCGCCACGTCGAGGATCACGAGGTCGTACCGGCCCTGAAGCGCCCGTCCGAGGCCCTGGCGGCCGTCGCCGGCAGTGTCGATGCGGTAGCCGTGGCCCGAGAAGTACTCCGACATCAGCGCCGTCAGCGCTGTATCGTCGTCGACCAGCAGAATGGTCTGGCCACTCACGCCGCACGCGGCATGGTAATCGTGACCCGCAGACCGGGGTCCGTGTTCTCCGCGCGGAGCGTGCCGTGGTGCAGCTGGACGATCCGTTGCACGATCGAGAGACCAAGGCCGACACCATCCGTGTTCTTGGCGCTGCCGACCCGGAAGAAGGGCTCGAAGATCTTCGGGAGCATCTCGTCGGGAACGCCCGGCCCGTAGTCGCGCACGCCGACCTCGGCGTCCCCACCTGCATCGCGAAAAGCCACCTCGATAGTGCCGCCTTCCGGCGAGTGCTGCAGGCTGTTGCGTACGACGTTATCGAACGCCCGCCGGAGGAGCTCCCGATCCCCGTAGATGGTTGCGGACGAGGAGCCGGTCACGAGGATCCGGCAGCCGCGTGCTTCGGCGTCGAGCGAACAGCTCTCGACGACCTCGTCGAGCACATCGCTGACGCGGACGCGCTCGATCTGGCGCGCCTGCGGGTCGCCTTCGGCGCGCGTGACGTCGATCAGGCTGTCGACCAGCGCGGAGAGGCAATCGAGCTCTTTCTGCATCCGATCGATGGCCGCGGCGCGGTTGGGGGCCGTGCGCGCAAGCTCCGCGGCAAACTCGAGCCGGGCCAACGGCGAGCGCAGCTCGTGCGACACGTCCTGCAGCAGGCGCCGCTCGGCCACGAGCAGCGTCTCGGTGCGAGTGGCCATCTCGTTGAACGACCGTGCAAGGTTGCCGATCTCGTCCCTCCGGTCGGGAAACGGCACTCGCGCGCCGAGGTCGCCGCGGCCGAAGCGGTCGGCCGTGCGCGAGATGGTCTTGAGGGCCGAGGCGATGCCGACCGCGACGAGCGAGTACATCAGGGCGCTGCCGATGAGGACGACCAAGTAGTACGGCAACTGCGCCGGCACGTTCTCCCAGGGCCGCGCGTCGACGTAGACCATGCGGTATTTCCCGTCCGGCGAGGTCACCTCGAAAGTATTCGGCAGCCGCAACAGGCGCCGAACCGCGCGCCGCAGCGATCCGAAGCGCGTGGAGGGCGGCGCAACCGGCGGCCGGATGTTCCCGCTGACGAGGTCCCGGTGGTTGCTGTCGACCATGTAATGCGTCGCGGTGAAGTCCCGGTCCAATCGGGTCAGGAACGCGGCCAGCCCGTCGGTCCCGTCCCGCTCGTAGATCCGAACCGCACCTTCGAGATGCAGCACGAACAAACTGCGGAAGTTCGCGAGCCGTTCGTCGAACCCGACGGTCACCGATATGGCGAGGAACGCCGTCAGCGACACGAGCAAGGTCGCGAAACTTGCAAGCAGGATCCGGGCGTACAGCGACCGCATGGCGCTATCTTAGTCCCTGTTGTCACGTGTGTCGACGTAGCTGATAGCTGAGCGCCGACAGCTGAGCGCTGACACGTATCACTGAATCAGCCGCCAGAACAGATACAGCGCAAGCGCGCTGGCAGGCGCGCCGAGCCACAGCTCGCTGGGGTCGTCGAGCGAGACCACGCTGAGGCACAACAGCACGGCCGCCGACAGGAGGCAATACCAGTACAAGTCCTGCGAGGTGGTCTCGATGCCCCGCGATCCTGCCTGCCGTCTGGTCGTTCCGACGATCGTCGCGGCGATGGCCCGGTCGGTCTCGCGCTCGAGATCGAAGTACCGCCCGCCGCCTGCGGTGGAGATCGTCGAAAGGGATGTTCGGTCCAGGGTGGAGTGGACGCGCGGCGGAGGCGTCGCGAAGTACGGCGCGGCAATCGGACGTGTGGGCTCGGGAATGAATCCGCCGGCCGAGGTGCCCACGCCGACGACGAACACGGGAATGTCCTTGGCGCGGGCGACCTTCAGTGCGCGCTGGATCTCGCCGCTCCAGGCCTGACCGTCGGACACCA
>CAZCEL010000159.1:0-9283 GCA_964497175.1 uncultured Bifidobacteriaceae bacterium | reverse complement strand
CCTTCCCCGTGAATTGGCGGCCGGGAGACGCGTCCACCGAGACGGCAGCACTCTGTCCTGCCCGCACACGCCAGAGATCCGCCTCACGCACGGATGTCTCCAGCAGCATCCGGTCAACCTGAGGAATCGTGACTATCCCCTGGCTTGCCGTTACGCGGTCGCCGACTCGAATCTTCCGGCGCGGATTTGCGCCGAGGATCTCTTCGTAGACGACAAGGCCCGGACCTCGAGCGTAGATCGTGCAGGCGTCGATTGCGGCCCGGAGCTGCGAGACCTCGCGGTCGATTTCCTGCACGCGGCTGCGGCTGTTTTCGAGCTGTGCATCCCGTTGCGCGAGCTGCAGCCGGGCCCGTCGAGCTTCGCGCGGCTGCGTCGTGCCGGACAGGTGGCATCGCGAAGGTTCTGCACTCGGGCTTCGGTCCCGCGACAGATCTGACGCGCCGTCATCAGCGGCTTCTGACGCCCGAGTACGCAAGCCCTGAACAGCTGCGTGGCGAGCCGGCGACCGTGCGAACCGACGTCTACTCACTCGGCGTCATCCTGTACGAGCTCCTCACCGGCGCGACGCCGTGGAGCTCGACCGGGGACGATCTGGCGGCGGCCGCGGAGGCCAGGCAACGACCTCTGGTCCCGCTGGGTCAGGCAATTCGACTTGCGCAGAGAACCGTGCCCGATCGGCTGAACCAGACTTGTCTGGCGAGACAAGCGACGGTTCCACGGCTCCGGCGAATCCTCAGAGGCGATCTCGGCCGGGTCACGATCAAAGCACTGGCGCCGGACCCTCAGGATCGGTACGCGACAGTGCGGGAACTCTCCGACGACCTTGGAAGGTGTCTCGACCACAGACCGATTCTGGGCAGGCGATCCTCGACCGTGTACGTGCTCGAGCGACTGGTCGCCCGCCGGGTGGCCTCGATTCGCCGGAGCCTCGCCACGGTGGGGGCAGCTCGTCGTGCGCCTGGTGCCGATGTGGAGCACCAGATGGCGCAGGTGTCGAAACTAAACAGCTTCGGGCTCTTGCTCTCGGAAACGGGGGAAACCACCGAGGCGCTGCACAACTTCGAACAGGCCGCGCGGTTGTGCGAGGAACTGCTCCAGGCTCAACACGCCGGTGCGGAAGTGCTTCGCCGGTTGTCGCTCAGCTCCAACAGAATGGGAGTACTCCTGGCACGGCGTGGCAGTCAGCGAGCGGCGGTCAGGGCGTTTCGGCGAGCGTTATTTGCGAGTGAAGCTGTCGCGGAAGACGATCCCAGCCATGCCCACTGGCGGCAGAGCGTCGCCGGCAACTCGAAAAACGTCGCCGCCCTGTACGAGATGATCGCATCGCGCGCCAACCTGGACTGGGTCGAGCGTGTCAGCAACCTGGAGCTGGCGCGCATCTGGTACCGACGAGCCATCGAGGCGGCGTTCGGGATGGATGGAGAGCGCCCCGGATCGCCCGACGATCAAGGCGTGACGGACGAGCTGGCGCGTTCGATGCGCCGGTGTGACGAAGAGATCGCGAGACTCAAGAACCAGCATCAGGCCGGGTCTTGACGGTCAGCGATAGCTGGTGTCCCGACCGCGTGGTTCGTGGTCGTCGGGCCTCGATCTCAACGTCGCTGTTCCGGCACGGGAGCCGTGAGCTCGGCCAGCAGCCAGGCCCTGGCAAACCGCCAGTCCCGTCTGACGGTCGGACCGGAAATCCCGAGCACCTCGGCGGTCTCCTGTTCTTCGAGTCCACCGAAAAAGCGCAGCTCGACGACGCGGCTCGCTCGTGGATTGAGGACCTCTAACCTGGCCAGTGCCTCGTGCAGGGCCAGCAGGTCGGGCTCCTGCTGGCCGCTCGCCAGTCCGCGCACGTCGGTCAAGGACAGCCTGATTTGTGAGCCCCGCGCTTGTGGGCGTGCGCTCGACGCGCGTGATCGACCAGGATGCGGCGCATCTGCGTCGCCGCGACCGCGAAGAAGTGCGCGCGGTTCTGCCATGCGACCCGAGTCGGTCCGAACAGTCGCAGGAAGACCTCGTTGACCAGTGCCGTTGGCTGCAGGGTGTGGCCGGCGCGCTCGCCTCGAAGGCAACTGGCCGCCAGCCGCCGCAGCTCGGGGTACACGGCTTCGGCCAGCTCGGCCGCGGCCTCGGGCCTGGCCGCTCGCAGGTCGGCCAGGATGGTCGTCACGCTTCGTGAATTGGTCACGCTGGTCGGAGTGCCTGAGGCCTGCAGTATACGCCGCTGGCGGCCGGCAAGCCCGTCGCCGTGATGCTGGTGACGATGCGGAATGTGCAGTGCGCGCGAGCCACGCGGCTGAATCGATGGGGCCATGGGTTTCGATGGCGTGCTCGAAGCTTGGCGGCTCGGTGCGATCGCCGGCCGTGAGCGCTCTCGCGAGGATCTTCCGCTTTAGCCAGTGATGGGTCACTCCTGGCGGCTCCTGGCGATCGTGGGCATTGCCGTTGCGCTGGCGGCGTGTAAGGGAAGGGCAGCTGGCCAGTGCCAACCGCACCCTCTCTACCAGGAAGGGCATCGGTTCAAGGATGTCCCCCCTTGGCCTATGCGGACTATTTCAGCCCGTCCGACGGGTGGCATGCCCAGTTTCATGGGCACAGAAGAACATATTGGCTGACGGGTCGGCTTGATCCGGGGTCCCATCTCTGCGGCGAGTACCACGACACGGCGTTCCCGTTCCCGGATTACGGGGAGGCGGAAGGTTCAGTCGACTTTTACCGTCGGCTGACGCTCAACGCATGGACTCCGGAACAGACAACGGTCATTGCCACGATCGATGCCACAGGGTCGTCATTCACCGGCGTTACGTACGGTGGGTCGGCCGATCGTCAGACGCTCACGTATTTTCGAACACCGGTCTGCAACCGCAGCGACTATCAACTCACTTCACCTTCCACTTGGCATTTCGGGCCGGATGGCGGAGTCCTGGCGATCGCCGTATCCGCGCGGTTTCCATGCCCATGGGGGGTGACTAGACCCGACCAGGTGCGCTGAACGTCGACTTTGTGCTCACAGCGATACAGCCGGTCATGTGGCACGCGTGGCTCTCGGTGCAGTCCACCATGACTCTGCTGTGGTCGGTGCCGGTTCCAATCACCAACGGGCCGATTCCAGTTGCAGTTCCGATCCCTGGGTTTCCGCGGATCGGGAGCGTCGGGTTCTTGACCACGTTTACAGCCGCCCACGGCATCACGTGCTCGGATTGGGGAGTCATCGACTCTGGGACGCCTTGGGGGACCTCGGCGCCGCTGACGACACAACAGCTGCAGAACCGCATTCGTGGGGCTCTGAAACTGAACAAGTAGCCGGGCCCGCGTCTTGTTCGGCGGAATGCTCGTTGCCACGGCACATTTCATTCCCGCAGCCGCGCCATCGAGGATGACGAAGGCTCTGGCGTGCACCAACCGCCAACGTCTCGGATCTTGAAAACAGCCCGTCGCCGAAGAGCCCGGTCGGCTGCCGGCCGTTGAGCGATGTCCCGGCGATCTTCCGCTTTCCTCGGTGATGACCCACTCCTGGCGGCTGCTGACAATCGTGGGGATCGCAGCAGCGCTGACGGCGTGTCACGGCAGGAACAACTCGCCTTCACCTACGGCACCCTCCCCACCACCAACCGCACCGTCGGACACGCTGCCGGTTGCTGTTGCCTCAGTAGTGCCGGCGACTGAAGAGCCCATCGCTGCGGTCACCTCGGTTCAGTTTGACGGCTCGAGATCTCGGAGCAATGCGCCCGGGGGAATTACGCAGTACCTGTGGGACTTCGGTGACGGCGCACAGGCAAGCGGCCCCTTGGTGCAGCATGTGTTCAACGCCTCCGGCACCAAGACGGTGACGCTCACTGTCACGGATGCGAACGGGACGTCTGCTCCGGCTTCGACCAGCGTCACCATCAAGAGCCTGGGTGGGGACGGGCTTCCTCCGGCAGGGCCATGTCCCGACCCGGCCTATGAGGACTTTTCCTTTGCGGAGTCCGACAAGTGGCATGCACAGTTCAGGGGGCACACAAGGACCTATTCGCTGAAGCAGTTCGGTTCCGTCCTCTGTGGCAGGTATACGGACACCGCGTTCCCGTCGTTATTCAGCTGGGTTGTGCGAGGTTCAGTCGACTCAAGCAGGCGGTTGGCGATCACGGCAAAAAGGCATCCGGAAGAGACGACGGTCATCGCCACGATCGATGCGACGGTGTCGTCATTCACGGGGACCACGTACGGGGGGTCAGCCGATGGTCAGACGCTGAGCTATTACCGAGGAGGTGGAGGTGGCATGCCCCCGTCGACTATCAACTCACCTCACCCGCCACATGGTCTTTCGGACCGGCAGGAGGAGCCGGGACGATCGCCGTAACCGCGCCGGTTCCATATTCTTGGCAGGTGGCTGACGAATCGTACGACGAGCGGTGGGTCTCTGCCGGGCCACGGCGGTTCACTTATGGTTCCGGTGCGATGGGCTTTACTGTCAAGAGTGAGGCGGCCGCGCCCCAAGTGCCGTTGCCCCGGAGCACAGATGTATTGGAAGTCGTCGACGCCCGCCGGTGAATCGGCAGACGTGTCATCGGCCGTGTTTCCAGATTTTCGCTCAGGGCCAGCACCGGGATCGATGTCCGCGCTGCAGATCAACCCAGGGTGCCGGGGAGCAGATCGGAGGGTGCTCGTGGGGCTCCTCAGCGGCATGATAGGATGCGACCGGTGACCCCAACCTGGCCTCCGTTCGTTGAGTCGGACCCTGCCTTCGTGGGCCGTACCATGAGCGTCGACGAGTGGCTGCTCCTTCGTGTTCACGTCGGACCTCAAGACCCTGACGGCCTTGGGAACCGGACGCAAGCCCGACGTCAGCGTGTTCCTGGGCGGCCGCCCGGCGCCCCCCCCGCCACGGCGCCATTCGAGCGCCCGCGGACATCCTCATCGAAATCGTGTCGCCGTCTCCACGTGATGAACGCCGCGATCGGGTCGAGAAGATGGCGGAGTACGCCGCGTTTGGCGTCCGGTACTACTGGCTCGTCGATCCCGCGCTCGGCTCCTTCGAGATCTTCGAACGCAACGCCGCCGGCCAGTACGTGAAGGTCGTCGGCGCGACGGCCGGCCGGGTCGATCCGGTGCCCGGCTGCGAAGACCTGGTGGTCGATCTCGACGCACTCTGGGCCGAGCTCGATCGCCTCGCGCAAGCGTAGCTGACGGTCAGTCGCCAGCGCCGCGACCCTGCGGACTGTTTCAGCGCGGCCACGCCCTTCACCATCATGCGAGGGTCATGACGGCTGACGCGCGTCTGCTCCGGGCCGATCATACCCACCCGAACCGCACCAGCGTCGTGTTAGCGCGCCAGCTGAATAGGGCTGCCAATCCGATCAGGACGAGATTGAGCCATGGCGCAAACGTCGCGTAGACCTGCAGGCCCAGAATGATCGTCGTGACGACGATAAACAAGCAGAGCGTCGCCAGACGCTTTCGTCGGAACCGGTACGGCTTCAGGACGGCTGCAAAATTCGGTGGAGCCGGCGCATCGGGACTGACTGTCGCCAGGTGGGCCTCGATCCTTGGCTGCAGCCCGAAGTGCACGTACGAGAGGAGGCTCATGAGGAGCAACAGCAGCAAGGTTTTCGCGAGGATGACCCCGCTCTGCCACAATGCCGCGATGCCCAGCGGACCAACCAGCAGCAAGAGGACACCGGTCACCAACACGCTGGTTTGAAACATGAAACACCGCGTCGCCCCGCGCCGGATGATGTTTTCCATGTAGCGGTCCGTCGCATAGACGAACCCGCCGCCCATCGCCGCCCGCTCGTTCACGACGATGAGGTTGAAGAGTGGGATCGACATGAAGACAAAGCTGAGGATGTGGAGAAATTTCAACGCGTCATACAGATCGTTCATGGCTCGCCTCCCAGGTGCCGCACACGCCGATCTCGCCACCGCGCTCCGCTGCACCGCGGAGCATCAGTTCGACCCTGTCATAGCCTTGGGGCACTTTCTGGCCAGCCTTTGCGGCGCTTGCTGCGTCGCCGATCAGAAACGCCTTGACTTGTTCACCCTCTCGGTGTGCGACCGAAGGCGCCAACCGTAATGCGTTGTTCATAGATGACGAAGTAGAACACAATTCTAAGTCGGCGTGATGCATCCGATGCCCCCCACAACACCGGCACGGCGTGAAGCGCGAATCTACCCTGTGCGTCTACGGCAATGTCCTGGTCGTATGCCTCGACATATAGCCAACGACGGGAGTTTCGCTCTCCAAGCCAAGCAGCCGTCCGCGCACGAGCCCGGATCCTGTGGTCGAGACTCGCGCGGCGGCTACGGCCCCTTCTCGTCGGCCACGACTCGCCGGACTATACGCAGCTGGCCAGGGATCTGAGGATGACCAGGGGTGCGTTGCAGGTCGCCCTCCACCGGATCCGGCATCGATTTGGGGAGAGCCTGCGGAGCGTCATCGCCGAGACGGTCGAGAATCCAGACGATGTGGACGAGGAGCTCAGGTTCCTGCTGGCGGTCTTCCGTCGATGATCCGGCTGTAAGAACTCCGCGCGGTTGCTTTATCCGACGGGGATGTCGCAAACCGGGAGAGGGCAGTGAGCAGCGATCGCCGCTGCCCGCGGTGCGGCGCATCGCTCGACGAGCTCGGCCCGGCAGGGCTGTGTCCGACGTGTCTGCTCAAGCTTGCGCTGCCCCCGGCGAAGACGCCGTCGTTCGGGTCGCGGATGTGGACCCGTCTGGCGCACATGCGGTCTCGGTACCGACGGCGAAAGCGCCGAGACTGAGATCCGAACTGTCAGCGCGCTCCCTGTGAGTCTCTGCAGGGCAATTGCAGGTGTACAAGATCCTGGCCTATGGCCGAGCCAATGAGCGGGCGACCGAGGGCTCGAACCGACGCGGTCAGGCCGAGCGCACAGTCACGACACTCAGACCCTCGGCGCGCCCCGCCTGGACCAATCGTCCGTCGAACGCGACCAGTGGAACAGGTTCCCCGAGCTGCCGCTGCAGGTAGAGACAGCTCGCCAGCTGGATGGAGTCGCCCGCCCGCAGAGGGTGCCGCAGGAGCAGGGTCTGCGCATCCCAGGCAATCTCCGGAGTGAGCTCGACCAGTGCGAGCGCGGGCACGTCGTCCAGAAACGCCGCTAGCATCCGATCGCGTTGCGCGAGCGTGAATGCCCCTTCACGAGCCCGGCGGATGATGCCGGACGGGACTTCCACCTCGGACAGGCGGCTGCTTGCCGCGTCGCCGGAAGCAAGCAGACGCCGCACCGCGGTGGTTCCCCTTTCCCTCACGTACCGCTTGACGAGGGCGCTTGCATCGAAGTAGCGGGTCACGTCCGATCGTCCCGGTCGTCGATGATGGCGTCGGACACGGAGGGCCCGCGTCCACGCACAGGGCGAAACGGCGCCAGTCGGCGGTGCTCCAGCCGGGTTACGGCTCCCAGAGCCTGCAGCCGCGCCAGTGCGGCATCCTCAGAGCCGGGACGGACAGGGCTCAGCTCGGCGACGGGCTCACCTCGATCGGTGATTACGATCGTCCGGCCCTGGCGCACCTCCTGCAGATAGCTTCCGAGGCGTGTCTTCAGTTCCCGGACGCCAACAGGCGCGCGTCGAGCCATGTGGTCATGATGACCACATTGGACCCCAGTGTCAACCGGCGCTCGTGCTGATGATGGCGCACCTGCTTTCCCTGACGGGGATGTCGAGAACCGGCAGAGGGCAGTGACCGTCGGGCGCCGCCCGCGGTGCGGCGCATCGCTCGATGAGCTCGTCCCGGCAGGCTTGTGTCCGACATATCTGCCCAACTTGCGCTGCGCCCGGCGAAGGCGTCCTCGTTCGGGTCGCGGATGTGGACCCGTCTGGCACGCGCGGTCTTCGGCGTTGGCAGCCTACGCCTCTCGCTGCCGTTCCTCGTCACGGGGCGTCATTGCCTCGGCAGGCGATGCTCTCGTCCGAACGACGTGCACGACCACTGCGACGGCGAACAGACTGAGCCCTGCGAGGCCGCTCAACGTTCCCGCATGGAACAGTAGCAGGCCGCCCACCACCGCGAGCGTGCGCTCCAGGATGCTCGCGCGAGTGCGCATCCAGCCGCCCAGGCCCGCTGCGAGCGCCACGATCCCGACGAGCGCGGTCCCTGTGGCGGTCAGCACGTCGCGCCACGGCGCTTCGAGCAGCAGGCCCATGCCTCGCGGGCTCAGCGTGAACGCGAAGGGGAAGACAAATGCCGGAAGCGTGTACTTCCATGTCTGCATCATGGTCGCGATGGGCCGCCCTCCGGTCAGCGTGGCGGCCGCAAAGGGCGACAGCGCCGTCGGCGGGCTGACCTCCGAGAGAACCGCGTAATAGAAAATGAACATGTGCGCGGCAAGCTCCGGTACGCCAACCTTCACCATCGCCGGCGCCACCATGACCGCCGCGATGATGTACGACGCGGTGACCGGGACGGCCAGCCCCAGCATCAGGACCGCGACCGCCGAGTAGAGCACCGTCAGAAACAGGTAACCGCCAGCCAGCGACACGATGAGGCCCGAGATCTTCAGGCCGAGGCCCGTGAGGGTCACGACGCCAACGATGATCCCGGCCGTCGCCGTCGTCGCCGCCACCGGGAGGACGCTTCTGCCGCCCGACTGCAGCACACGGAGGAGCTTCCGCGGCCACAGCGCGTTCTCGCGGTCCACGAAGCTGAGGGCCACGGCGATGATCGTCGAGTAGAACACGCCGCGGAACGCCGACATGCCGAACGCCAGCATCACGGGGATGCCGACGAGGGCCAGGAAGTGATACCCGTGCCGCCGCGTGAGCGCCCACACTGACGGGAGGGCCACACCGAGCGGCCGGACGCCGGCCCGGCGTGTGTCGGCCTCGATCATCAACGCAATCGACACGAAATAGAGCAGCGCCGGGATTGCCGCCATGACGATGACGTGCAGGTAGGTGATCTTGAGGAGCTCCGCGATGATGAACGCCGCGGCCCCGAGCGCCGGCGGCGCGATGATCGCGCCGATCCCGGCTGCGGCCAGAATCGCCCCGCCCATGTCGGCCGGGTACCCGGCGCGCCGCAGCAGCGGCCAGGCCAGCGAACCCAGCGTGACCGTGTTGGCGACGCCGCTGCCCGACACCGTGCCGAGAAGGAGGCCGGCCACCGAGACGGCGCGTCCGGGGCCTGCACCCCGGCCCGACCGGCCGACGGCGGCCATCGACCACTCTATGAAGAACTTGCCCGCGCCCGACGCACCCAGCACGGCGCCGTAGATCGAGAAGAGCACGATGTAGGTGGCGGCGACGTCGAGTGGCACGCCGAAGATCCCTTCCAGCGTCATGTAGAGCGTGC
>CAZCEL010000158.1:0-9358 GCA_964497175.1 uncultured Bifidobacteriaceae bacterium | reverse complement strand
TGGGCACCGAGACCTCCGGATCGATCCTGAGCCCGTCGAACCAGACCATGCTGGTCGGGATCAAGCCGACCGTGGGCCGCGTGAGCAGACACGGCGTGATTCCGATCACCGCCGACCAGGACACTCCGGGTCCTATGGCGAGATCCGTAGCCGACGCGGCGGTTCTTCTGGGCGCGCTGGAAGGCGCGGCGCCCGACCCTTCAGATCCGGCCACGACCGCCTGTCGGCCGCCGCAGGGACGCGACTACACGCGGTTCCTCAAACGTGACGGTCTGCGCGGTGCGCGAATCGGCATTCCCCGGGCGTTCTACTACGACCGCGTGGCGGTGCCAGCCGTCGGGTCGCTGGCGCCAATCGCTCCGGCCGGAGGCGGTGCGCCCGCGGTCGCGGCGGGCGGACGCGGCGGTCTCACCGTCGACCAGGCCCGCGTCATGGCGGACGCGGTGCTCGTGCTCCGCGGCCAAGGCGCGGTCGTCGTCGATCCGGCCGACATCCCGAGCACCGTCGACCGCGATCCGGCGCAGAACGCCCTGCTGTGGAACACGTGTTCCGGCGCAGCCGAGGGACGGACGAGCGACGGCCATTGCTCGGTGGTGTTCAAGTACGGCATGAAGCGGGACTTCAGCAAGTGGCTGGCCTCGCTCGGCCCCCGGGCGCCGGTCGCGAGCCTGACCGCGCTGCGCGAGTGGAACGTGGCGCACCGGAGCGCCGGCGCGCTCCGGTACGGCCAGTCGAATCTGGACATCTCGGACGAGATGGACCTGGAGCGCGACCGTGCCCGCTACCAAGCCGACCGAGCGAAGGATCTCCGGCTGGCTGCGACGCACGGCATTGACGAGGTGATGAAGGCCGAGCGGCTCGATGCGCTGATGCTGCCTGGATCAAGCGGCGCCGCCCTGGCCGCCAAGCCGGGCTATCCCAGCATCATCGTCCCGTTCGGCATGGTTCCGAACGCGCCGACGCCACCCTTTCCCGCCCGCTTCGATGCGAAGCCTCAGCCCTTCGGCGTGACGTTCACCGGCATGGCGTGCAGCGAGCCACGGCTGATCGAGATCGCGCACTCGTTCGAGCAAGCCAGTCGGCGCCGCATTCCGCCCAGGCTGACAGGAGGGTGAAGGCAGGAAGGCAGGAAGGCAGGAAGGGCATTGTCACTCCCCGAGCGGTTCAACGCCGCCAGTCATTTCGTCGACCGCAACGTATCGGAAGGGCGCGGAGACAGGGTTGCGATCGAGTGCGGCGACGAGCGCGTGACCTATGCCGAAGTGCTGGATCGTTCGAGCCGGTTCGGCAGCGCGCTCCGCCACGAGCTTGGCGTCCGCATCGAAGAGCGCGTGCTGCTCCTGCTCGTTGACACGCCTGCGTTCGCCTATGCGTTCTGGGGCGCGATCAGGATTGGCGCCGTGCCCGTCCCGGTCAGCACGCTCTGGCGGCCATCTGATTACGAGTACGTGCTGAACGACTCCCGCGCACGCGTCCTCGTCGTGAGCGCCGAACTGGTCGACGACATCCTCCACATTCCACGCGCACAGCTGCCGTGTCTCGAGCACGTCGTCGTTGTGGGTGAGCCTCCGTCTGGCACCCGGTCGTTCGAGCGTCTCGTCCAGGCGGGTGCGACAGGGATCGACGTGGCGGCGACGAAGCGGGACGACATGGCGCTGTGGCTGTACTCATCGGGCAGTACCGGGCGCCCCAAGGGCTGTGTCCACCTGCATCACGACATGGTCGTGTGTGCCGAACACTACGCCGTCGGCGTGCTCGGCATGACGAGCGCCGATCGATGCTTCAGCGTCGCGAAGCTGTTCTTCGCCTACGGCCTCGGCAATGCGCTGTACATGCCGTTCTCAGTGGGCGCGACGTCGATCCTCTGGCCGTCCGCGCCGGCGCCTGCCGATGTGTTCGCAACGATCGAGAAGCATCGCCCGACGTTGTTCTTCTCGGTGCCCACCGGCTACGCGAGGCTGCTGGCTCATCACCGGCGGAGCGGCGAGTTCGATCTGTCCTCGGTCCGTCTCGCGATCTCCGCGGGCGAGGCGCTGCCCGTCGCTCTGCTGGAGCGGTTCAGGCAGCGGTTCGGTGTGGAGATTCTCGATGGCATCGGCTCCACCGAGACGCTGCACATGTTCATCTCCAACCGGCCGGGTCTCGTGAGGCCGGGATCGAGCGGACAGCTCATCGCCGGGTACGACGCACGAGTCCTCGACGAATCCAGGCGCCCGGTCCCGACGGGGACGCTGGGCGATCTGTATGTCAAGGGCGACTCGATTTGCGCGGCGTATTGGAACCGCCACGAGCAGACCAAGGACACCATCGAAGGGCATTGGATCAGGACGGGAGACAAGTTCTCGCAGGATGCCGACGGCTATTTCTGGTACGGCGGCCGATCGGACGACATGCTCAAGGTCGGCGGGCAGTGGGTGAGTCCGGTCGAAGTCGAGAGCGCGCTGATCCATCACCCTGCCGTGCTCGACTGCGCGGTCGTCGGCAGAGAGGATCGCGATCAGCTGGTCAAGCCCTGCGCCGTCGTGGTGGTGCGCGACGGCGTGGCCCAATCTCCCGAGCTGGCTGTCGAGCTCCAGGAGTTCGTCCGGGCGCGTCTCTCGGACTACAAGTGCCCCCGGTGGGTCGAGTTTCTCCCCGCGCTGCCGAAAACCGCGACCGGCAAGATCCAGCGCTTCAAGGTCCGGGACCTGGTGGCCGGTCTCCGCTGACTACTAACGAGGCTCGGCCTCAGGGCGCGGCCTCTCCTGACTCACCGGTCGATCGTGACGACCGGCGGATTGAGCATCGAGGTCGGGTTGGTCGCCGCACCGACCGCTACCGGCGTCGGAACGAAATGCTGATAGACGGTCAGCTGGTGGACGGGTGGAGGGGCGGCGGGAGCGTAGCGGAATGACGCCTGACCCTGACCGTTCAGGCCGACGGTGTACGTGCCGGGGTTTCGACCGAACGAATCCACCGCGAACGCCACCACGGACCGTGCGTCCTGAATATGGCCCCACCCGGCCGCGATCTTCACCTGCCGGCCGCCAGACGTCTCGTACGGTCTCGTCTGCTCCTTCGCAACGGTCTGAATAGTCCAGCCGGTCGGTCCGGCCGCCGTCATCGTCTGCGTCAGCAGGACGCCGTCGCCTGGGTTGCGGAACGCACCGTACGTGCCGGAGTCGGTACCGAAGTCCCACGACCACGGGAACGCGTCGAACGCAAAGGGCGTCTCGAGCGAGATGTCGCGCAGTCGCCGGCCCGGGTCCCGAACGTTCGCCGTCAGCTTGACCCAGCTCTTGCTGTTGGGCATCTCGATCAGGACCTCGACCGCCGCGCGGTACACCTCGTCGATGGGAAGCGTTGCCGAATATCGCAGCGCGACCATCAGTGGCCCGGGCTTGAGCACGTCCATCGTCGCGTCACGAGCTGTTGTCAGATCGTGGCGCCGGCCCCGGTCATCGACGACGGCGATCCCGTTGCGGCCTTTGCCGATGGCCTCGCCGCGGTACGCGGCCGACAGCAGCAGCGGCGTGCCGCTGCGTGAGAACCGCAGATTTCCGACCTGAATGGCGTCGCTCTGCTCGACGACGCTCAGGCCGCGCGCGGTGGACGGCGCCGGAGAGACGGTGGCGCCGTACTGCAGCTGGTAGCGGCGCTCTTCTTCAGGCTCGAGGCTCGCGTTGAAATCCACCTCCAGCGTCTGAACCGATCCGTCGTTCCAGCTCGAGGCCGCGGAAAACTGCGCCGGCACGTCGGCCCCGTTGGCCGACAGCCGGACGTCGGAGGGACTCGTCAGCGCCCCTTGCCGCAGGGGAATCCGCGCCCGGACAGGGTATTGCGTGCGCTGGATGCCAGTGGTTTCTCGAACGCGGAATCCCAGAGTGGCAGGCACCTGTGCCGACAGCGCGAGATGGGCAGCTGATAGCAGCGTGAAGGCGGCAGCCGCCAGCCGGACGGACCGGAGGGCATCCGAGGAGGCCACGAACCGTGGCCGAGAACGTCGATTGGATCCTTGACGGGGGTCTTCCGCTCGCACCGTGACCTCCTGGCGGAGATTACGGATACGCCCGGCGCCGCGCGATGTCAAGCGCCGCGCAGCGTGAACCGGCCGTCCCACGTCAGCTCGAGAACGTTGTCGTCTTCGAGCTCACACAAGATGCGCCAGCATACGTCCCGCGCGAGACCCGACCGCCGCGCCACGTCGCCCACGGTCAGCGCCGATCCGCCCTCGAACTCGCGGCGAACACGGACGATCCGCGCCGAGCGTTCGGCCCGGTCCCGCCGGTCGGCCTTCATCCGAGCCGAGGCCGGACCCGGATCGAATGTCGCAGATGTCGTGGACTCGGACGTGGGGGACACGTGGAGCTCGTTCACGGCTGGGTTGGACCTCCTTGGATTGCTCCTGGTTACACCTCGTCGTTTCTTTGCCACCCTGCTTACTGGATCAACGTGACTACGGGAACTTTTGAACAGCCTGGCCGTACGCGCAGCCGCTCTCAGGCGGCCGGAACAACCGGGCTTTCGCTTTCATTTTCGCCTAGCGTTGGGAGGCTGACCGAGCGTAGTCTTTAGCGTGGCAGTCGCCCTCGAGATAATGCCGTGCTCATTGTGGTCGTGAGGAGGGAAGGCAGATGAACCGTGTGCTTTCGACATCAGTGGCCGGCGCGATCGTGGGCTCGGCGGCGCTCCTGGCCGCGACGCTGTCCGCTCAGGCGCCGCAGCGGCCCGCGGGCCGTCAGGTCACATACACGAAGGACGTCGCGCCAATTCTGCAGCGATCGTGTCAGCACTGCCACCGGCCGGATGCGATGGCGCCGATGTCGTTCCTCACCTATGAGGACGTCCGTCCATGGGCCCGCGCGATCAAAGCGAAGACCATGGCACGTGAGATGCCGCCCTGGTTCATCGACCGGACCGTGGGCATCAACAAGTTCAAGGACGATCCGTCGCTGCCCGACAGCGAGATTCTGACGATTGCCGCCTGGGTCGATGGGGGAGCGGTGAAGGGCAACATGGCTGACATGCCGCCTCCACGCCAGTTCGAGAACGCGGACATCTGGCACATCGGCAAGCCGGACCTCATCGTGAAGTCCCAGCGCCACGTTGTGCCGGCGACCGGTTCCGACTGGTGGGGCGACTATGTCGTCGACACCGGCCTCACCGAGGATCGGTATCTGAAGGCGGTCGAGACGAAGCCGTCGCCGGGCGCCAAGAAGGTCACGCATCATGCGGTAACGTTCCTCATCCAGGATGAGGGAGAGACCGACCTGGTGGGCCGCCGTCAGCCCCAGAATGCCGCGGGCCTGATGGGTGGCTTCCTCAATGAGTACGCGGTCGGCAAGAACGGGGACATCTTCCCGGATGGGACGGGCCGCCTCGTGAAAGCGGGCTCCAGGATTCGCTTCAACATGCACTATCACCCGGTGGGCGAGGAGACGGTCGATCAGAGCGAGGTGGCGCTCGTCTTCTACCCGAAGGGGTACAAGCCGAAGTACTACCTCGAGTCCTCGCACACGGGCGACTTCGAGGACCTCGACATTCCGGCCGGCGCCGACAACGTGCGATCCGACGGCTACACCCGCCTGACGAAGAACGCGCGCATCACGTCGTTCCAGCCGCACCTGCACAACCGCGGCAAGGCGCAGTGCATGGAAGCGATCTATCCCGACGGCCGGGTCGAGCAGCTGAGCTGCGTCAACAACTATCAGTTCGGCTGGCACATCATCTACAACTACGCCGACGAGGTGCAGCCGCTCCTGCCCGCCGGCACGATGCTTCACGTGATCAGCTGGCACAACAACACGGCGTCGAACCGCTACAACCCCAATCCACGGAACTGGGCGGGCTTTGGCCAGCGCTCGGTCGACGACATGGCCTTCGCCTGGGTGAACTACGTCTGGCTGGACGACGCAGACTTCAAGGCCCAGGTGGAAGATCGGAAGAATCGTGGGCAGAAGGTCACAACCCAGCAACAGCAATAGCGTGGTGACAGTCATGACGAGGGTTGGGTGGGGCGCGACAACCGCGTCGGTCGCCGCGCTGGTGCTGGCGCTGTCGAGCGCCCCCAGCGCGCAGCTCGGACAGCAGCTCGGGCAGATCAAGTACAACTCCGGGCAGAACGTGGTGCCGGTGTTCGAAGGGTGGGAGAGAAATCCGGACGGGACGTTCAACCTGGTGTTCGGCTACATGAACCGGAACTACGAGGAGCAGCCCGAGATCCCAATCGGTCCGGACAACAACTTCTCGCCTGGTCCCTCCGACCAGGGTCAGCCAACACACTTCTATCCCAGGCGCCAGCAGTTCATGTTCAGGGTCAAGGTACCGGCCGACTTCGGTCGGAAGGAGCTCGTCTGGACGCTGACGCGCAACGGAAAGACCGAGAAGACGTACGGGACGCTCCTGATGGAGGAACAGCTCACCGACGTCGTCATTAGCCAGAATCGCGGCGGGTTGGGCAACGACTTGGTGACAGCCAAGCCGAACAAGGCACCGACGGTCTCCATCGACGGTCCGGCGACACGCTCGGCCACGGTTGGCGAGCGCGTCACCATCACCCTGTCGGCCGCCGACGACGGCGTGCCGACGCCGCCGCCGGCGCGGGGGCGCGGCGCCGGCGCGAACGTGGCGGTCGTGGACGGCGCGCCTCTGCTCACCACACGGGATCGGCCCACGTCGCAGGCGATCGTCAAGCCAAGCCGGCAGGGCCTGGCGATCACGTGGACGCACTGGCGTGGTCCCGGCACGTTGTCGTTCGAGCCGATGACCGCACAGGTCAAGGACGGCAAGGCCAGCACCACGGTCGCGTTTTCCGAACCGGGCGCCCACGTCCTGCGGGCGTATGCCGACGACGGCATTCTGTCGACGCCGGTCGACGTCACGATCAATGTCACCGGGACGAGGTAGGCGCCCTGAAGCGCTGGCTGTAGCCGGATCCCTCCTGTTGCAGATGATTGATGGCCAATCGCCCGAGCCTGCACCGTGAATGGAGCCGGGTTGCACGATGGTGAGAACGAGAGTCGGAGTATGGAGGGGTGTGTCATGAGGAAGCGTCTTGGTCTTCTTGTCGCGCTGCTGGTCCTGGCGCCGTCTGCCGCGTGGAGCGCCGAGGAGATAACGCTCAAGGGCGAGGTCGTCGAGGTCAGCTGCTACAGCAAGATGGGCGTGGTCAAGGGCACGGGTGCGGGACACGCCTCCTGTGCGGTCAAGTGCGCCAAGGAAGGAAAGCCGCTCGGAATTCTGACCGACGGCGATGGCCTGTTCAAGTTCGTCGGCGAGTACACCGACAACAACAACGCGAAGCTCATCCCGTTTGTCGGCAAGCAGGTCGAGGTCAGAGGCACGCGCGACCGGTACACCGACTACACGATTGCCATCAGGCCGTCGAGAATCACGCTTGCCAAGTAGAGCGGCGGCGCGTCGGCTGTCCTTCCTCGCCGTCCTGGCGGGTTGCCTCGCGTGGCCTGCCATGCGTGTGCCGGCTCAAACCGGAACGCAGGGGCGGCGGCCGGCCGGCACTGCCACCGGTGAGTGGCCCGCGTACGCGGGAGACGGTAGGAACCATCATTACTCGCCGCTCGACAAGATAACCTCCGCCAACTTCAACACGCTCCAGGTTGCCTGGAGATTCAAGACCGACAATCTGGGCACGCGGCCCGAGTACAAGCTCGAAGGCACGCCGCTGATGGTTGGCGGCGTCCTGTACGCCACGGCCGGCACGAGGCGATCGGTCGTTGCGCTCGACGCCGCGACTGGGGAAGTGCGCTGGGTGCACAGCCTGCGCGAGGGCAAGCGTTCTGCCGCTTCGCCACGACAGCTGTCGGGCCGCGGCCTCTCGTACTGGACCGACGGGCGCGAGGAGCGCATCCTCTACGTCACCATCGGATACCAGCTCGTCGCGCTCGACGCGAAGACCGGCGCGCGCATCGAGTCGTTCGGCAGGAAGGGCATCGTCGATCTGAAAGAAGGCGTCGTCTTCGGTCCCGGCCAGCCGATCGATCTCGAAACCGGTGAGATTGGCCTTCACGCCACTCCGGCCGTTGCCGGAGACGCGGTGCTCATCGGCGCCGCGTTTCGTGAGGGACACACGGCACGGACGCACAACAACACCAAGGGGCTCGTCCGGGCCTTCGACGTGCGGACAGGCAAACGCCTGTGGACCTTCAACACGATTCCCCGGCCGGGAGAGTTCGGGAGCGACACCTGGGAGAACGATTCGTGGGCCGTCAACGGCAACGTCGGTGTCTGGAACCAGATGGCCGTGGACGAGGAGCTCGGCCTGGCGTACCTTCCGGTCGAGACGCCGTCCTCGGATTTCTACGGCGGCCACCGGCCCGGCAACAACCTGTTCGCAGAGAGCCTCGTCGCCGTCGATCTCAAGACCGGGCGTCGGCGCTGGCACTTCCAGCTGGTCCATCACCCGATCTGGAACATGGACATCTCGGCGGCGCCGATTCTCGCGGACATCACCGTGAGCGGCCGGCCTGTCAAGGCTGTCGCGATCATGGGCAAGCAGGCCATGGTCTACGTCTTCGACCGCGCCACGGGCCAGCCGGTGTTCCCGATTGAAGAACGCCCCGTTTCCAAAGGCGACGTGCCCGGCGAGTGGTACTCGCCGACGCAGCCGTTTCCGACGCGGCCCGCGCCGTACGATCACCAGGGCGTGACGCTCGATAACCTCATCGATTTCACGCCGGAGCTCCGCGCCGAGGCCGTGAAGCTTTCCGCGAGGTTCAAGCTGGGTCCTCTCTTTACGCCGGCGCCGCTCAGCCGGGTCGAGGGTCCTCTGTTTGGCTTCAGGTCGTCAGGCGGCACGAACTGGCCGGGAGCGTCGTTTGACCCTGAAACGCAGACGCTGGTCGTGCCGTCGTACACCTCGCTGGTTCCGTACGGACTGATGCCGCCGCCGAGCAAGGAGTTCTCCGACATCCGGTATGTGTCGGGCAATGCGCTCACGGGCGTCCGCTATGTTGCCGGGCCTGGTGAGAACGCGGGCGCCGATGCGCCGCTGCCCGAGCCGGGGGCTGCCGCGGGCGGCGAAGGAGGCGGCGGAACAAACGCCGTCACCAACCCTCAGGGATTGCCGCTGCTCAAGCCGCCATACGGACGCATTACGGCGATCGATCTCGACCGTGGCGAGTTCCGCTGGCAGGTTGCGCACGGCGAGACGCCGGACTTCGTGCGGAACCACGCTGCGCTCAAGGGCCTCACCATTCCGCGCACCGGCCAGGCCGGCGCCGTCGGTGCGCTCGTCACCAGGACGCTCATCGTGATTGGCGATCCGCAGGCCACGACGCTGCCGGGCAGACCGCGCGGGGCGATGCTGCGCGCCTACGACCTGTCTCTTATACACATCTCCGAGCCCACGAGACTAGGCATG